>NZ_BAABHJ010000006.1:0-199901 GCF_039542035.1 Actinoallomurus liliacearum | reverse complement strand
CGGCGAGGCGCCGGCCGCCGCGCCCACCGCGAGGCGCCCGCGCCCGGACGCCGCCCAGCCCACCGCCGCGAGCAGCCCGGCGGTGATCGCCAGGTGCCGGGTGCGCCGCCCGGCCGTCTCCCCGGCGCGCTCGTACCAGTCCGGGCCGTGCAGGGCGCGCATCAGCGCGTCGTCGGCGTTGCCCGCCTGGGTGCGGACGCTGATCCACGGCGACGCCGGGCGCACGGGATGCGTGGTGGCGCGCTCGCCGCGTTCCAGCAGCCAGCCGGCCTGGAGGACGCGCAGCGCGAGGTCCGCGTCCTCCCGGAACGCGCGGGGGAACCGCTCGTCGAAGCCGCCGCACTCCACGAGGGCCTCGCGGCGGTAGGCCAGGTCCGCGGTGATCCACCGGGCCTCGGCCAGCCCCGCGGTCCCCCGCTCCCAGTCGGTCGGGCGACGGCCCTCGGGCAGCGGCACCCGGATCCGGCCCTGCACGCCGCCGACGCACGCGGGCCGCTCCGCGAGGTCGGCGACGAGGCGGGACCGCCAGTCCGGCCCGACCCGTACGTCGTCGTCCAGGAACACGACCCACGGGGCGGACGTCCGCCGCCAGCCGAGGTTGCGGGCCGCGGCCGGCCCCCGGCCGCCGGCGGCGACGACCCGCGTCCGGGGCTGCAGCGGCTCGGGGACCCTGATCGGCGTGCCTCCCTCGGCGGAGCGCCGGTCGTCGACCAGGACGATCTCCGCGGGGAGCGGCCCGGACGCCGCGGTGAGGGCCTCGAGGCAGGCGTCCAGGCAGGGCCGTACGAGCGTGGGGATCACGACGGCGTACGTCACGCCGGTCTCCTCGCCCGCGCTCGCGGCGCGGGTCTCCGCCGGGTCATCCAGGTCGGCGCTCACGGTCGCCTCACGACGAACGGGCCGATGGCGAGCAGGTCGATCGGGGTGGCGCCGAAGCACTCCAGGACGTCCTTGATGTCGTCGACCATCGGCCGCCCGGCGGTGTTGAGACTCGTGTTGACCAGCACGGGCAGGCCCGTGCGCCGCTCGAAGGCGGTCAGCAGCGAGGCGACGAGGGGTTCCCCGGCCGGGTCGACGGTCTGCACGCGCGCCGTGCCGTCCACGTGCACGACCGCCGGGATGCGGTCCTGCCACTGCGGCGCGACGTCATGCACGAAGAGCATGTACGGGCTGGGGATCGGGCCCCGCGCGAAGATCTCGGGGGCGCGCTCCAGCAGCACCATCGGGGCGACCGGCCGGAACTGCTCACGGCCCTTGACGTCGTTGAGGCGTTCGAGGTTGGCCTTGCGGCCCGGATGGGCGAGCAGCGAGCGGTGCCCGAGGGCGCGCGGGCCGTACTCGGCCCGGCCCTGGAACCAGGCGACGACGCCGTCGTCGGCGAGGGCCTCCGCGACCGCTTCGGCCAGGTCGGCGGGCCGCTCGTACGGCAGCCGGGCGGTGCGCAGCGCCCGCTCGATCTCCTGGTCGGTGAACCCACGGCCGAGGTCCGCGCCGGGCATGGGCTCCAAGGGCTCGCCCTCGGTGGCGGCCACGTGCAGGGCGGCGCCGAGGGCGGTGCCCGCGTCGCCGGCGGCGGGCTGCACCCAGACCTCCTCGAACGGGCCCTCCCGGTGCAGCACGGTGTTGGCGACGCAGTTCAGCGCGGTGCCGCCGGCCATGGTGAGGATCCGGTCGCCGGTGCGCTCGTGCAGCCAGCGCGCGAGGTCGAGCAGCACCTCCTCCAGGCGGCGCTGCACGCTGGCGGCCAGGTCGGCGTGCGCGCCCGTCCAGTCCTCGTCGGAGCGCCGGCGCGGCGCCAGCTCCGCCCAGTCGATCCGCTCGGTGACGAAGCCGCCGTCGTCGGTGGCCCGGACGGCGGCGCGCAACTGGTCGAGGAAGCGCGGCTTGCCGTACGACGCGAGCGCCATGACCTTGTACTCGTCGGAAGAACGCAGGAAGCCCAGGTGGGCGGTGAGCGCCTCGTACATCAGGCCGAGCGAGTGCGGGAGCCGCTGCCCGGCCAGCACGTCCAGCCGCCCGCCGTCGTACCGGCCCGCCAGGTGGGAGGCCCGCTCGCCGCGCCCGTCGCACACGAGGACGCTGCGCGGCTCGGCGGTGGACACCGCGAGCCCGCCGGAGGCCGCGTGGGCGACGTGGTGCGGAACGAACCGGACCTTGTCCCGGTCCAGGCCCGGCAGCGCGTCGGCGAGGAAGCCCGGCGCCTCCTTCGCGTACGTCGTGCGCAGATGGTCCCAGGCGTCGTCGATGCCCATCTCCTCGGGCGGGAGCACGAGCGACGGGTCGTAGGAGTAGCCGACCAGGTCGACCTGTCCGGGCGTCAGGCCCGCCTGCCGCAGGCACCATCGGGCCGCCTCCACCGGCTGCTCCCACGCGGAGAAGGGCACGGGCCGCTTGCCGTGCTTGCGGCGGCTGAACCGCTCCTCCTCGGCGGCGGCCACCACGCGCCCGTCGACGACGAGCGCGGCCGCGGGGTCGTGGAAGACGGCGTTGATGCCGAGCACGCGCACTGAGTCCCCCTCATACGCATTCGTTCCCGCAGGTCAGTGCCCTGGGGGCCGGGCGGCAAACACCGCTTGTCAGTTCCATGACCGGGGGCCTCCCGAATAGGCGTCCGGACGGTAATGATTTGTTAAGGCTTCCGGGTGCGAGTAACTGGCCCTCCGGGCCGTCCCGGACGCGGCTCCGGGCCAGCTCGCGGCACACTTCCGCAGTGGCATAAGGCGTCTCAGGACTTGACACGAACTGGGCGGAATAGGCGCATAGCGCGCCGATCACGACTTTGGCGAAATTAGTCAGTGTTTGAGACGACTCTGCCTGGCAACTGCGTCGGTATGGCCCGTTGATAAAGGAGTGACTCTTGAACATCGACATGGTCTCGGAGCACGCCAGTCCACTCGCGACGCTGGGTGGCGCGGATGCCGGGGGCCAGAACGTCCACGTGGGCGCGCTCGCCGTGGCACTGGCGGAGCGCGGCCACGAGGTCGTCGTTCACACCCGCCGCGACGACGCCGGCCTGCCGGACTCGGTGTCGTTCGCGCCCGGGGTGACGGTCGAACACGTACCGGCGGGCCCGCCACGGCCGATTCCCAAGGACGACCTGCTGCCGTACATGGCCGACTTCGCGGCGCACCTGGCCCGGCGATGGCTGAGCAGACCGCCCGACATCGTGCACGCCCACTTCTGGATGAGCGGGCTCGCCGCCCTCGGCGGCGCCCGGGAGCACGGCGTGCCGGTGGTGCAGACGTTCCACGCCCTCGGCCGGGTCAAGCGCCGCTACCAGCGGGCCGCCGATACCAGCCCGCCCGGCCGGGTGCGCCTGGAGGGCCAGGTCGGTCGCGAGGCCACCGCGGTGGTCGCGACCTGCACCGACGAGGTGCGGGAACTCGGCGCGTACGGCGTGCCGCCGGAGCGCGTCTTCGTCGTGCCCTGCGGGGTCGACACCGGGCGCTTCCGCCCGGAGGGGACCGTGGCCGAACACGCCGGGGACCGGCCCCGCATCCTGACGATCGGCCGGCTGGTCCCCCGCAAGGGCGTGGACACCCTCATCGAGGCGGTGTGCCGGGTCCCGGACGCGGAACTGCTCATCGCGGGCGGACCGGAACGCTCCAAACTGGGCGACGACCGGGAGGGGCGCCGGTTGATGGGCCTGGCGGCGGAGCGGGGCGTGGCCGACCGCGTCGCCTTCCTGGGCCAGGTCACGCACGACGAGATCCCGGCGCTCATCCGCTCGGCGGACGTCGTCGTCTCCGTCCCCTGGTACGAGCCGTTCGGCATCGTCCCTATCGAGGCGATGGCCTGCGGCGTGCCCGTCGTCGCCTCGGCGGTGGGCGGCCACCTCGACACCGTCGTCGACGGCGTCACCGGACTGCACGTGCCGCCCCGGCGGCCGGACGGCCTGGCCGCGAGCCTGCGCCGGCTGCTGGGCGACGCCGCCCTCCGGCGTTCTCTGGGCCGCGCGGCGGCCGAGCACGCCCACGGCCGCTACCCATGGGACCGGGTCGCGGCCGAGACCGAGGCCGTCTACGAGCGCGCGATCGAGACGGCGCGGGAACGGCTGGCCTTCGCGGAAGGAGCACGGCCATGATCGATGCACATCTCACCGCGCTCGAAGGGGCGCTGCGGCGGTTCCAGGCCCAGACCCCCCGTCTCGAGAGCTGGGGACGGCGGCTGGCCGCCGTCCTGGAGGACGGTGGACGGCTGCTCGCCTGCGGCAACGGCGGCAGCGCCGAACAGGCCCAGCACCTGACCGCCGAGCTCGTCGGCCGCTACCAGACCGAGCGGCGGCCGTTCGCGGCGATCCCGCTGCACACCGACGTCTCGGCGCTGACCGCGATCGGCAACGACTACGGCGCCGAGGAGATGTTCGCCCGGCAGGTCCGGGCGCACGGCCGGCCCGGCGACGTGCTGGTCTGCCTGTCCACCAGCGGCAGCAGCCGCAACGTCATCGCCGCCGCCAGGGCCGCCGCCGAGGTCGGCGTGCGCGCCTGGGCGCTCACCGGCCCCGGGCCGAACCCCCTCGCGGGGGTCTGCGCCGAGGCGATCACCGTGGAGGCGCCGTCGACCGCCACCGTCCAGGAGGTGCACCTCGCCGCCATCCACATGCTGTGCGCCGCGGTGGACGCGGTGGTGTGCGGTAACGACGGCGGGGCGGTGGCCCGCGACACCGCCGACGGCGCCCGCCGCGTACTCGGCCTGGAGCGCGAAGCCGAGGAGGCCGTATGAGGGGCGGTCCGCTGGTCGTCATCGGCGACGTCCTGCTCGACGTCGACCTCGAGGGATCCGCCGAACGGCTGACACCGGACGCCCCCGTTCCCGTCGTGGACTGCCGGCGCGAGCACCACCGCGCGGGCGGCGCCGGGCTGGCCGCCACCCTGGCGGCCCGCCTGGCCGGACGCGACGTCGTCATGATCACCGCGCTCGGCGACGACCGGTGCGGACGGCGCGTCCGCGACCTCCTCGCCCGGCACGTCGAGATCGTTCCCCTGCCGATGCGGGGCACCACGCCCAGCAAAATCCGGGTCCGCGCCGCAGGTCAGTCGCTCGTCCGGCTCGACGCGGGCGACGGGCGGGCGGCCGATGGACCGGTCGACCCGCGGATGGCGATCGTGCTCGAGCGGGCCGGCGCGGTCCTCGTCTCCGACTACGGGCGCGGCGTCACCGCCCACCCCGAGGTGCGGCGGCTGCTGGCGGGCCTGTCCGGTGGCACGCCGATCGTGTGGGACCCGCATCCGCTCGGTGCCGCACCGCTGCCCCGTACCCGTCTGGTGACGCCGAGCCGCGCCGAGGCCCGCGCCTTCGCGGGCGACGAGCCGACCGCCGGCGACGGGGCGTTCGCCCAGGCCGCCAGGGACGCCGCCACGCTGGTGGCACGCTGGCGGGTCGGCGGTGTCGCCGTGACCCTCGGCGACCGCGGCGCCCTGCTGTCGGTCGGCGACGGCGTGCCGTTCGTCGCGCCCGCCCCGGAGACCGGGATCACCGACCGGGCCGACACCTGCGGCGCCGGCGACTGCTTCGCGGCCGCCGCCGCGCACGTGCTGCGTGCGGGCGGCCTGGTCACCGAGGCGGTGACGGAGGCGGTCCGGTACGCGAGCGAGTTCGTGGCCGCCGGTGGGGCCGCGGCCGTCTCCGGAACCGGCACCGGCCCGGCCGCGGCCGAGTCGCCCATGGCGCCGGCCGACGGCGATCCCTGGGAGGTCGTCCGGCGGGTCCGCGAGCGCGGCGGCCGCGTGGTGGCGACCGGAGGGTGCTTCGACCTGCTGCACGCCGGCCACGTCAGCATGCTGCGCGAGGCCCGGCGCCTCGGCGACTGTCTGGTGGTCTGCATCAACTCGGACGCGTCCGTACGAGCGCTGAAGGGACCCGACCGTCCGGTGGTGCCGGCGAGCGACCGCGCCCGGGTCCTGACGGCGCTCGAGTGCGTCGACGCGGTCGCGGTCTTCGACGAGCTGACGCCCGTCGAGCTGCTGGAACGCCTGGGCCCCGACGTGTGGGTCAAGGGCGCCGACTACTCGGGCGATGACCTGGTGGAGGCGGACGTCGTCCGCCGCCATGGCGGAGAGGTCGTCCTCCTGCCCTATCTCGATGGTCGTTCGACGAGCCGTCTGGTCGCGCGGGTCCGCGAGACGGCGAGCACTCTCGGAGGTGAGACCCGATGACGGAACGCGCGGTGGTCACCGGCGGGGCGGGATTCCTCGGCTCGCACGTCTGCGAACGCCTGCTCGCGCAGGGCACGTCGGTCATCTGCATGGACAACTTCCTGACCGGCTCCCCGCAGAACGTCGCCCACCTGATGGGCCGTCCGGGATTCCGGCTCATCGAGTGCGACGTCACCGGATTCGTGCACGTCCCCGGCGACGTCGACCTCGTCCTGCACCTCGCGTCGGCGGCCTCCCCCATCGACTACCTGAAGCTCCCGCTGGAGACGCTCAAGGTCGGCGGGCTCGGCACGCTGCACGCGCTCGGCCTGGCCCGGGAGAAGGGCGCGCGGTTCGTCCTGGCCTCCACCAGCGAGGTGTACGGGGATCCGTTGCAGCACCCACAGCGCGAGGACTATTGGGGCAACGTGAACCCGGTCGGCCCGCGCAGCGTGTACGACGAGGCGAAACGCTACGGCGAGGCGTTGACCACCGCGTACCGCAACAGCCGCGACGTGAGCACCGGCATCGTCCGGATCTTCAACACATACGGGCCGCGGATGCGCCCGCACGACGGCCGCGCGATCCCGACGTTCATTCGCCAGGCCCTGCTGGGAGAACCGCTCACGGTCGCCGGGGACGGCAGCCAGACCCGGTCGATCTGCTACGTCGACGACACGGTCACGGGCATCCTCGCGCTGGCCCTCAGCGACCTCCCCGGGCCGGTCAACATCGGCAACCCGGAGGAGATGACCGTCCTGGAACTCGCGGAGACCATCCGTGAGCTGGCCGGATCCGACTCGCCGATCGTGTTCGTCGACCGGCCCGTCGACGATCCCGGCGTGCGCCGCCCCGACACCACCCTGGCCCGCGAACGCCTCGACTGGCGGCCCGCCGTGCCGCGCGACGTGGGCCTGCGCCGGACCCTCGACTGGTTCGCGGCCGAACTCGGCGTCGAGACCGCCGCGCGTGCCACCGGGACGTGAGATCGGGGCGAACGCCGTTTGAGACCTGCCCGTCGGGTACGACGGAAGCACGAGCAGTCGGCCCTGGCCGACGTGAGCGCCGCCGAGCCGAACCTCTGAGCAGGGTACGGAGGCTGACCGAACAACCGACCAGAGGTACGGAGGCAGGCGGGACGAGGCCGGTGCGGGAGACGCACCGGCCTCGTCGTTTCCCGGCGGCCTGAGACCACCGGGCCCGTCGTACGTCCCGGCGGTGGTCCGAGAACGGGGTCAGTCCTGGCGAGGGGCCTCGTCGCGGCGGTTCTGCTGAGCGGGACTGCCGTGGATCACGCCTCCGGTGTTGTCGCCGCGCTTGGTGCCCGCGCCACGGGCGCCGCTCTGCGTCGGATTCCGCGCCGCGCGGACCGTCATGGCGATCCATACGATGAGGACAAGCACGATCAGTACGATCCCGACGATCCCGAGCACCCCGACGTACGTGACATGGTGCGTCATACGCTCAATCCCTCCTTCTCGGGCCCCCTACCCCTAGGGTCCGCCTCACACCTCTCACCAGGGAGATCGTGCGGCTTCCCGGCGCGCTCAGACGAGTTCGGGCAGCACCTGTTCGGCGTAGAAGGAGAAGAACTCGTCCTGGTCGGGGCCGATCTGGTTGACGTAGACCTCGTCGTAGCCGGCGTCGACGTACTCGCGGATCGCCCGGATGTGCCGCTCCGCGTCCGGGCCGCAGGGCACGTTCTGCCCGATCATCTCCTCGGTGATGAGCTGCGACAGCTGTTCGAAGTGCCGTGGCAGCGGCAGCAGCTGGGCGGCCTCACCGGGCAGCTGCTCGTTCGGCCACAGCCGGTGCGCGGTCTTGCGCGCGCTCGCGGCGTCCCGGCCCCAACAGACCTTCAGCCCGCCCTGAGCCGGTTTGCCCTCGCCCCCGGCCGAGCGGAAGACCTCCAGCAGGTCCCGGTCGGGCATGGTGCAGATGAACCCGTCGGCGATCCGGCCCGCCAGAGTCGCCGCCTTGTTCCCGAAACCGGACATGTAGATCGGCGGCGGCTCCTCCGGGAGGGTGTAGAGCCGGGCCGTGTCGACGTTGTAGTACCGCCCGTGGTGGCTGACGAGCTTCCCGGTCCACAGGCGGCGCATCACCTCGACGGCCTCTTCCAGCATCTCCCGGCGTTCCTCGGCCGGGGGCCAGCGCGACTCGACGATGTGCTCGTTCAGCGCCTCCCCGGTGCCCACGCCCAGCACGAACCGGCCGTCGGTGAGGGCGGCGCTGGTCGCGGCGGCCTGCGCGACGATCGCCGGCGGCGTACGGACCAGCGGGCAGGTCACCGCCGTCGTGATCGGCAGCGAGGTCACCTGGGCCAGCGCGCCGATGACCGACCAGACGAACGGGCTCTCCCCCTGCTCATCGAGCCACGGATGGTAGTGGTCGGAGATCCACAAAGCCTCGAAGCCAGCCTGCTCGGCCAGCTTCGCCTGCCGGACCAGCTCCTTCGGTGAGTGCTCTTCGCATGACAGGAAGTATCCAAATTTGGCCATCTTCCCCCGGTTCCCCCGCCACGTCGCCGAAACCTGCGCGGAAGGGGGGGCGGGCTCGGCGGACGGCCCCCGGCACGGGCCCCTGACTCGTTCCAGAGGCCCGTGGCCGTCAGCCGTCCCGCCGGGTTCCGGCCACCCGGAATCCCGGTGTGCTCACTCGGCGCGCAGGGCCTCGGCGACCGGGCGGCGGCCGGCCAGGCGGGCCGGCAGGGCGGTGATCAGGGCGACCGCGGCGATCGTCCCGGGGATAACGGCGGGCAGCCAGGCGTACGGGATCGCCTCGCCGCCCGGAGCGCCCGCGGCGGCCCGGGCACCGGCGTAGACGACCAGCCCCAGCGGGATTCCCAGCGCGCCGGCCAGCGCCGCCGGGAACAACTGCGCCGCCGACAGCCCGGCCGTCACCTGGCGCGGCGTCGCGCCGAGGGCGCGGGCGAGCGCGCTCGGCCGCCGGGCGTCGATCGAGCCGGCCCACGCGATGAGGACGGCGTTGACCGCCGCGAGGACCAGGAGCGCGAGCGTCATGGTGATCACCACCTGGTTCACCTGCCGGGTCACCGGGTTCTCCGCGCCCGGTACGAACATCAGGCCGGTGGTCCTGGCGTCCTTACGGGCGATGTCGCCGTGCAGGGCGATCGCCGCGACCACCATCGCGGCGGTGACCGCGAGGCTGGTCAGCGCGAGCGCGGCCCGGCGTGGCCGCCGGGCCGCCAGCCGCAGGCCGAGCAGCAGCGGCACCGGGAGCCGGGCGGACAGCCGGATGAGCCGCGCCGAACGCCGGGGCGGGCGCGCCCGGCCGGACAGGGCGCGCACGGTGCTCATCCTGGTCCCGCGGACGGCGGGGACCACGGTCGCCGCCCCGGTGACCACCACCGCGACGGCCAGGACCAGGGCGACCGTCCCGAACGTCAGGCCGGGGCGGCCGCCCCCGATGAGTCCCGCGCTCGGCCGCGCCAGCAGCGGGGCGGCCGCCCAGCCGGCGATCACTCCGACCGCGGAGGCGGCCACGGCCAGCACGACGTACTCGGCGAGCAGCCCGGCGGCGACGGTCCGGGGCGTCGCCCCGACCGCCTTGAGCAGGCCGACCCGCCGAGTCTGGTCGGCGAGGCGGCCGCCCACGAGGACGGTGACGCATGCCACGGCGAGCAGGGCGAGCGCCCAGGTCCCGGTCATGAGCGCCTGGTCGACGAGATGCAGTTCGGCGGTCGCGTACGAACCCATGTCCTGCCAGGTGCGGACGCCCCGGTGGGCGGCGGCGAACGCGGGGGCCGCGGCCGGGTTCGCGAGGCGGAGCGGCATCACCTGGGAGGTCACCGGCCGGCCGAGTCGGCGAAGGTCGGCCCGGGTGGCCCAGACCAGGCCGGGCGTGCTGGAGGGGTAGGGCACCCGGCCGGCCGTCACGGCGATGCCCGTGACGGTCAGGCGGCGGCCCGCGATCGTCAGTTCGTCGCCAGGCCGTACCTTCAGGGCGGTCGCGAAGGCGCGCTCGACGACGACCCCGCCACGGCGCGCCCACGTCCCCGCGGTGACGCGCGGCCGGTCGACGGGCCCTCCGGCGGTGTCGCGTCCCTGGACGACGGCGGCGACGCGGATGTCCCGGACGCGCAGGTCGTCGACGGACACCATGGCGTACGGCCCGGCCGATGCGGCGACGCCGGGCGCGTGCGCGAGCGCGGCGAGGTCCGCCACGCGCTCGGCCGTCGCCACGGCGTCTGGCCCGGCCGTGGCCGCGCGGGTGCGCTCCCAGGGCCGGTCGGCGGCGCCCCCGACCGTACGGCCGAGGGCGAGCGTCGTCGTGGTCGCCGTGAGCGCGATCAGCAGGATCAGCGCCTCGGCCCGCCGGCGGCGCAGGTCCCGCAGGGCCAGCCGGGCCACCAGTACGAGCACGCTCATGCGCCCTCCTTCGTCGGGGGAGTGACCAGAGGCGCTGCGCTCATGATTCGCTCGCTCCGCTCGCTCATGCGCCCTCCTTCGTCGGGGGAGAGACCAGAGGCGCTGCGCTCATGCGCCCTCCAGTCCCGCGAAGGACCCGAGGCCGCCGCCCGCGCCGGCGAGGTCGGTCCGGCCGACGAGCGCGCCGTCCCGCATGGTGATCACGCGGTCCGCCGTCGCCGCGACCCGCGAGTCGTGCGTGACCATCAGCAGGGTCTGGCCCTCGGCCCGCAGGGCGGCGAACAGCCGGAGCACCTCGGTGGTCGCGGCGCTGTCGAGGTTGCCGGTGGGCTCGTCGGCCAGCACGATCCGCGGCCGGCCGATCAGGGCGCGGGCGACGGCGACCCGCTGCCGCTGCCCGCCGGACAACGCCGCGGGCAGATGCGTCGCGCGGTCGGCCAGTCCGACCCGCTCCAACAGTTCGGCGGCACGCCGCCGCGCGACGCGGGGACTCACGCCGGCCAGCAGGGCGGGCAGTTCGACGTTCTCCTGGGCGGTGAGCTCGTCGACGAGTTCGAACCCCTGGAACACGAACCCGAGCGCGTGCCGGCGCAGGCGGGCGAGCTCGGTCTCCGACATCCGGTCGATCCGCCGGTCGGCCAGCCACAGCTCCCCGCCCGTCGGCCGTTCGAGGCCGCCGAGCAGGTGCAGCAGCGTCGACTTGCCGCAACCGCTCGGCCCCACGACGGCCACGGTCTCGCCCGCCGCCACGTCCAGGTCGACGTGGTCGACCGCGCGGACCAGTCCCGGTCCGCTGCCGTACTCCTTGCGCAACCCGTGAGCCCGCAGTATCACCATGGTCAGCCCTTCCGCTCCCAGTACCGGGCGCAGGCGTCGAGCCAGCGCAGGTCGGCCTCCAGCCGCAGGGTGACGCCCTCGATGAGCAGCGCCGCCGCCGAGCCGTCCGGCTCGTTCAGGGCGGCGCGCTGGACCTCGGCCAGCCGGCGCAGCAACTCCCCGCGCTGGGCCTCCACGAGGTCCACCGGGTCGGCCAGCCGGGCCGCCGCGGCGGCGACCAGCTTCAGATGGAACTCACTCGGCTTTCCCCAGGTCAGATCCCTGAGCCAGGCGTCGACGCGGTCACGGCCCTCGGCCGTCAGCGCGTACACCTTCCGGTCCGGCCGGTGCGTCTGGCCGACGTGCTCGGCCGTGACCAGGCCGGCCTTCTCCAGCCGGGTGAGGGTGACGTAGACCTGACCGGCGTTGAGCGCGTCCCCGACCGGGCCGAGGGCCTCCTGGAGCCGGGCCCGCAGCTCGTAGCCGTGGGAGGGCTCCTTGGCCAGCAGTGCCAGCACGACGTCCTGCACGAGTGATCACCTCTAATGGTTAGCTATATAGATAACGGCTAGCCATGGGGGACCGCAACCGGATCGGCCGATCCCACCGGCCTCACCGCACGTTGACCGCACGAAACCGCGACCGCTCAGCGCACGTTGACCGCACGAAACCGCGACCGCTCAGCGCACGTTGATCAGTGCGACGCCTGCGACGACGACGCCCGCGGCCGCCAGCCGCGGCAGGCCCATCCGCTCGTTGAAGAAGACGGCGCCGATGATCGCGCCGGTGATCACACCGGTCTCGCGCAGGGCCGCCACCGCCGCGAGCGCGCCGCGCGTCTGCGCCCACACGACGATCCCGTACCCCAGCACCGAGATCAGCCCGCCGGGCAGCCCGAGCCGCCACTGCGCCCGTACCGCCGGCCACACCGACCGGCCGCGCGCCACGGCCACCCACGCCACGACGACGGGCCCCATGCCGAAGAACAGCCAGCCGCTGTAGCCGACCGCCGTGCCCGCGTGCCGTACGCCCACTCCGTCGACCAGCGTGTACCCCGCGATCGAGACGCCCGTCAGCACCGCCGCGCCGATGGCGCGCCACTGCCGCGCCGACGCTCCCCCGGTGAACGCCAGCGCGCCCAGCCCGCCGCAGATCGCCGCCACTCCGACGAGCTGCGTCAGGCTGAGGTGCTCACCGAGGGCGGTGGCGGCGACGAACGCGACGATCAGCGGCCCGGTGCCGCGCGCGAGGGGGTAGACCTGGTTAAAGTCGCCGAGCTCGTACGAGCGCGCGAGCAGCCAGGTGTAGATCGCGTGCAGGACGACCGAGGTCGCGATCCACGGCCAGGAGGCCCGCGCGGGCGCGGCGGCCAGGGACAGCATCAGCAGGCCCGCGCCCGCCTGCGCGATCCCGATCAGCGCGAACCCGGCGTACCGGTCGGTCGCCGCCTTGGCGAGCGCGTTCCAGGTGGCGTGCAGGACACCGGCGAAGATCACGGCGAGGGCCGGCAACAGCGGAAACGTGTGACTCACCGCTACATCTCACCGCGATTCGCCTCAGCGAGCGTCCCCACCGACGCTCGCGACCCGAAATCACAGATCCCTGGCGTGCGCTGTTCCTAGAAGACCGCAGACGCCAGGGATCATTCGTCGCACCTTCAGCGCACGACTTCAGCGCTGTCAGGTTGCGGACTGGACCTTCTTGGCCATCTTCTCGGCCATGGTGAGCGCGGCGGCGCCCTTGTCCGCGTGGCTGGAGCTGTAGAACGTGGTCACGATCGTGTCGCCGACCCGGACGGCGGCCAGGGTCATGCCACCCTGCCAGGTGGGGGACGTCTCGATCGCCTTGACGGCCTCGTCGCCCACGCCGTGCACCACGACGCTCTTCACCCTGACCTTGGCCGCCGGGCTGCTCGACCGGTCGACGAACGACGCGCAGTGGGCGAACACCTTGCGCAGCTTCGCCATCGCCTGCTGGGCGTCGCCGCCGTGGTAGGTGTCGATCTCCTGCGCGATCTCCTGGGTCTGCGCCGCGTCGCCGTAGTCGTTCTGTGCGAACGCCGCGCTGTTGATGTTCGTGACCCGGATCCAGGAGGTCTGGCCGAGCACCTCGCAGGCCTTCGCGGCCGGAACGGGGGTGTTGGAGACCTGCACGCCGCCGTCGCCGGTGTCCCGCGAGCCGTCGGGGCTGAGGTGGAAGCCCTTCGGCATCGCCCGCGCGGGCAGCAGAAGGGACTTCAGGGTGGTGCCCGTCAGCGACTTCGACGCCCCCGATGCGGACGAGGCGGTCTTGGGGGCCCCGGCCGAGCCGTCCTTCCCGCCGCCGCTCTGACAGCCGCCGGCCGCGAGGACGGCGGCCGAGGCCACGGCGAGGACGGCGCCGACCCGGACGCGACGGGCAGGGAGGATCTTCATCTCCGGTCTCCAAGGCTGGGATTAGTTGATCATGCTCACCCGGAGCTCGGTGGTTCCGGTGATCGCCAAGGAAAGCACATGTGAATCCAATTAACAACTGAGACGGTTGTGGTCGACTGTTCGATCATGGGGCGGTAACGTGACCATGAAGCAGCCGGGACGCGGGGTCGCGTGCAGCACCGTGAAGGGAACGACGCACCGTGCAGGACGAGGCAACCGTCAGCGCCGCGGACATCGCCCGGCTGGCGGGTGTCGGCCGGGCGGCCGTGAGCAACTGGCGCCGCCGGCATCCCGACTTCCCCCAACCCGTCGGAGGCACGCCGACCAGCCCGGTCTTCGCGCTCGCCGACGTCGAGGCATGGCTGCGGGACCAGCGCAAACTCGACGAGCTTCCCCTGGAGGAGCGGGTCTGGCAGCGGCTGCGGGCCGAGGCCCACGACGATCTGCGCGTCGCCGAGGTCGTGGCGGACGCCGGCGAACTCCTCCTGCGGCGACGCGCGGCCGGAGCACCTCGACCCGGGCACGCTCCTGAGCCGCTGAGCGCCGAGACGGCCCAGGCGGTCGCCGAGCTCGCCGACGCCCGGGGCGCCGTTCAGGCGTTCGAGTTCCTGTTCACCCGCTACCGGGAGACGCAGGCCCGCCGCGTCTCGACCACTCCCTTGGAGATTTCCGGGCTGATGGCCGCGCTCGCCGGCGACGCCCGTACCGTCCTGGACCCGGCGTGCGGCACCGGCGACCTCCTCCTCGCCGTGCTCGGCGACCCCCGCGACCCGCGCCGTCTCCTCGGCCAGGACGCGGACGGGGACGTCACCCGGCTGGCCGCCGTCCGGCTCACCCTGCTCGGCGCGGACCCCGGCATCCGGGAGGGCGACTCTCTGCGCCAGGACGCGTTCCCCGGGGTCCTGGCCGACGCCGTGCTGTGCGACCCGCCCTTCCACGAGCGCGCGTGGGGCCACGAGGAGCTCAGGACGGACCCGCGCTGGGAGTACGGCCTGCCGCCGCGCCTGGAGCCGGAGCTGGCGTGGGTGCAGCACGCGCTCGCGCATCTCGCCCCGGACGGGCGAGCCGTGGTCCTCATGCCCGCCATCGCGGCCGGGCGCCGTTCGGGCCGCCGCATCCGCGCCGAACTGCTCCGCAAGGGCGCGCTGCGCGCCGTGGTCGGGCTGTCCGCGACCCATCACCTCTGGATGCTGCGGCGTCCCGAGGGTGCCCCGCCGGCGACCGTCCTGATGATCGACAGCGCGGACCAGGACACGGTCGTCACCACCTGGTGGCGGCATGCGGACGACCCCGGCCACGACGAACCCGGCGTCAGCCGGGCCGTCCCCGTCATCGACCTCCTGGACGAGGAGGTCGATCTCACGCCGTCCCGTCACGTCTCACCGGCCCGGTCCGAACGCACCGCGGAACGCTTCACCGAGACCCACGACCGGCTGGCCGTGACGCTCGACAAGGCCGGCGGCCTCGTACCGGCGCTGCCCCCCGCGGCGGGGCGCCGGGAGTCCCGCTCGGTCCCGCTGGCCGAGCTCGCCCGGATCGGGCACCTGACGATCCACCAGGCGCCGATGCGCGGGGACACCGAGGACGGCGGCGACGGCGACCCGCCCCTGCTCACCGCCGAGGACGTCGTCGAGGGCCGCGCCCCGACGGGCCGGGCCGCTCGGGGCGACGGCCGCTGGGTCCCCATCCAGGCAGGCGACGTCCTGGTCGCCGCGGTCGCCCGGCGTTTCGTCGTACGGGTCGCCGAGACCGACGGGCCCCTGCTCGGACCGCAGCTGAGCCTCCTCCGCGTCGACCCCCGGCACCTGGACCCGTACTTCATCGCGGGGGTGCTGCGCAGTTCGGCCAACGCCCGCGCGTCCATCGTCCAGTCCACCGGGACGATCGGCCGCGCCGACATCCGGCGCGCGCAGGTGCCCCGGCTGCCGCTGGAGGACCAGCGCCGGTACGGCGCCGCGTTCCGCCGGATGGCGGAGTTCGAGTCGGCCCTGCGCTCCACGGTCGCCATGGGCACCGAACTGGCGCAGCTCCTGGCCGACGGGGTGGCGGAGGGCACCCTCGCGCCCCCCGACGACACCCACTCCTTCGGGCACCCGTAGGGTTCGGGCGTCGATCGGCACGGCGAGGGGACGGAACGGTGGGGCGGCACACGGTGCTGGCCGGGCGCTACGAACTGCTGAGCCCGCTCGGCCGCGGCGGCATGGGCGAGGTCTGGGAGGGCGAGGACCGGCAACTGCGACGCCCGGTGGCCGTGAAGCTGCTCACCGACGACGCCCTGGCCGGGCACACCCACCCGGACGAGCTCGCCCGCCGGTTCGCCCGCGAGTCCTCCGTCACGGCCGGGCTGCGGACCCCCGGCGTTCCCACGGTGTACGACGCCGGCACGTACGACGGCGGGCTGTTCCTCGTCCTCGAGCTGATCACGGGCCGTACGCTCGGCGACCTCATGGCCGAGGAGGGACCGCTCCCGGTTCCCTGGGCGGCCGGGATCGCGGCGCAGGTCGCGGCGGTGCTGGCCGCCGCTCACCAAGGCGGCCTCGTCCACCGGGACGTCAAACCGCAGAACGTCATGCTCACCGGCGACGGCGCCGTCAAGGTGCTCGACTTCGGCGTGGCCGGGCTGGTCGACCACTCCGTGCTCTCCCGGATCACCCGGACCGGGCAGCCCGTCGGCACGCCCGCGTACATGGCCCCCGAGCAGTTGCACGGCCGCCCGGCGACGGCGCGCACCGACCTGTACGCGCTCGGGTGCGTCCTGTACGAGATGCTGGCCGGTGACCGGATGTTCGACGCCGCCTCGCCCGCCGAGCTGATGCATCTGCAGCTCGAACAGGCTCCCCCTCCGCTGCGCCGCGACGACCTGCCTCCGGAGCTGGACGCCCTGGTCCGGCAACTGCTGGAGAAGGACCCCGGGAGGCGGCCCGCGGACGCCCGGGAGACGTGCGACCGCCTGCTGCCGTACGTCGGACCGCCGGGCCCGCTCGGCGACATCGACCCCGCGGACGAGTCGCGGAGCGGCGCCCACCTCTACTCCCGCGCCTTCGCCCGGTTGGCCGGCCCTCTCGACCCGCCCTCCGCTCCCGCCGATCGACCTTTCGTCGGCGCTCCCCGGCCGACGGCCGCCGCGCGGCCGGTGAGCGGTGTGCCGCCCATGACGGCTCCCGGCGGCGGGCCCGCCAGAGGCCATACCCCGGCTCCCGGCGGAGCTCCACTCGCGACCGGACCGCGGTCGGCGAGCGAATGGGCGAGAACCGACGCGCGAGTCGTCGCCGGCCCACCGATGCCGGGTGGCCCACGCGGGCTCGGCTGGAAGGCGGCGCACAGCCTCTGGATGCTGCCGACGCTGCTGTTCGGCTTGGGCACCTGGCTGTCGTTCGGCTACATCGCCGCCCGACACCGGCGACCGTCGTGGCTCGTCGCCGCGGTGGCCTATCTCGTGCTGGCGGTGCTGGCCTTCATCCTCGTCGGCAGCGGCCCGGAGTCCGACGTCGACACGCCTCAGACGGCGATCGGCATGGCACTGGGACTGATCGTCTGGCTCGCCGGCTTCGTCCACGCCCTCTGGATCAACCTCAACGTCCACCTCCCCCGCCGAGCAGCCCGGCGACCACGCGCCTGACGGACGGTCTGAACCCGGCTGCCGGACAACGTCGACGCCGGCCGGCGACCAGTGAACACCGCCCCGCGCCCCTTCCACGCCGATGGCGCCCGCTCAGCCACGCCTCGGGCCGCGGCACGGCGCCTTGCGAGCAGGTCGCGTCATACCGAATCGACTGCCCATGTGACGCCGTGGGGGGCAAGGGTGTCCAGGAAGTCGGCCGACTCGAACGCCTGCGCCGGGGCCAGGACTCCGGGAACGGCTCCGTTCACGGCCAGCCGGTGAGCCGCCTCCACCACGATCACCGCGGTGGACCCCTGTATGTCGGAGCCCTGAACCACCCCCCGCGCCCGGTCACCCTCGCGCCCGGCCGCCTCCACCACGAGAGTCCATCTGCCCGCGCGGCGGTGGTCCTCGGCCGGCCCTTCCGGGACGGCGTCCAACAGTTCCGGAGTGATCGTGGAGAATGCGGCCACCACCTCGGCCTTGGCAACGCCGGACACGTGCCTGGCGGGCACGTGTCGGGGCACGGTGACGACGCCGGGCAACGGGAACTTCCGCACCGGGGCCGGCCGGTCGTCGCCGGGGAAGGCCAACGACACGCGCCGTGTGGGGATGTCATCGTGCCATCGGCCGTCCTCGTATCCCAGGCCACCGCTGCGGAAGGTGTCAAGGTTGGTGAACGCGGTGCGCAGGGTTCCCCGTGAGGGCGCCCCGTCACCGCGGGCCAGATGCACGCCGAGGACGACCTCCTCCACCGCCTCGGTCTGCTCGGCGACCAGATGAGCCAGCAGATCACCAGGCAGGCCGTCGTCGTTCACGCCGGGTACCACGCTCACCCCGGCCTGCTGGGCGGGCCCGGCGAAGGTATCGAAGGTCCGCTTCATATGCACCTGCTCGCCGGCGATGTCCACGTAGTGGCAACCGGCGGCGATCGCGGCCCGCACCACGGCGTCGCCGGTCACCACGAACGGCCCGGCGCAATTGACCACGACATCACAGCCGTGGAAGGCGGCCGCGTCCCCGGCCTGGGCCACCCGGACCTCCGCGTCCGGCACCCCGGCTCCGGCTGCCGCCGCGCGCAGCCGCGCGAGGTCGCGCCCCGCCAGCACCACGCCGGTACCCCGCCGGGCAAGTTCCGCCACCACCAGCCTGCCCGTGTAGCCGCTGGCCCCGTATACGACGATCTTCATCTCGACCTTCCCTTCAGTGATCATCTCTCACCGTAGGGAGCCCGAGGAGGAGAACCTATACGCGAAACGGCCCCGATCATACGCCTGCGTCTACGCAGGAAGAGGATCGATAAGCTGCCCCGATGGACGTGCTGAGCGATGCGATCACCGCTATGCGGACCGGGCGGGCACATTCCGCGCGCACCGAACGGCGCAGTCCCTGGGCCGTACGCCACCCGTCCTTCGCAGGGGCCGGATTCCACGTAGTCCTCCAAGGAATCTGTCGCCTGGTCGCCGACGGAAGCCCGCCGATCGTGCTCGGGGCGGGCGACGTGGTGTTCCTACCGCATGGCACCGCCCACGAGATGGCCGACCCGTTCTCCGAGCCGCCCGCCGCCCCGCGCCTCACTCCGCTCGTCGGACTGCACGATCAGACCTCGCCCGACCGGCCTGGTGCCTCGACCGTCACACTCTGCGGGGCCTACCTGCTGGATCGGGCCCGGCCGCACCCGCTGATCAACGAACTACCGGAGGTCGTCCACCTACCGGCCCGGGTCGGGCACGATCCGTCGTTGCGTGCCGCCATCGATCTGCTCGGCGCGGAATTGAAGACACGCCGCCCCGGGGCGGACGTCAACATCCCCGCGCTGCTCGACACGCTGCTGGTCCAAATGCTGCGGGGCTGGCTGGACCAGCAATCCGCGAGCGGTACCGCCGTGGGCTGGGCCGCGGCGCTGCACGACCCCGCGATCGTGGCCGCCCTGAGCGGCATCCACAGCGACCCGGCACGGCCGTGGACGGTCGAAGACCTCAGCGCGCGCGCCGGTCTGTCCCGAGCAGCCTTCGCGCGGCGGTTCTCCGAGCTGGTCGGCCGGCCACCGCTGCGCTACCTGACCTGGTGGCGGCTGACCACGGCCGCCCGCCTGCTCCGCGACTCCGACGCCCCCCTGGCCACGGTGGCCCACCATGTCGGCTACACCTCCGAGTTCGCCTTCGCCAACGCGTTCAAGCGGGAATACGGCCTTGCCCCCGGTAGATACAGAGCCGGACCACAGCCACGCGCCCGGCGCGACACCAGACGAACCTCAACCCCGGACACCCACACCGGGCACTGAGCGCCGCCGCGTCAGCCGAGTGTGATGCTCTCACCCGGCGGCCGCCACCTCGAAGCCGGCGGCCGAGAACACGTCGCCGTCCCGGACGACCTGTACCCGGTCGCCGAGGTCGGCCAGGTGCCGGGCGACGCCCGGGCAGGTGTGGACGGTGAGCTCCGGGTTGTGGTCGACGGCCGCCCGCAGGCGATCGGCGTCGAGGTGGTCGACGTGCTCATGGGTCACGAGAACGGCGTCCGCGCCGGTCAGGACGTCCGGCTCCGGGGTCATCACACCGGGGTCGATGACGAGCGACCGGCCGTCCTTCTCGAGACGAACGCAGGCATGTCCGAATTTGACGAGTTCCATACGACCAATCCTGTCGTCCCGATCCGCGCCTTCCGCTCGCTGATCGCTGAGAGCGGACCCGGTTTCGAAATGTTTCGAGGAACTCGCCGCCCAGCTCGGGCTTTCACTCGTTTTCACACGATCGGCTCGGCGCCGACGCACAGGCCAACCAGGTCAGGCGACTTAGGCAATGGAAGAGGGTCAACCAGATACCTGAAAGCTTTCGAAATCTATCGTTGACGTCGTCGTAACACCGGGCGGATACTCGCTCATCGATCGGCAACCCGCCAGCGTTCATGAGGAGGCATCACACATGAACGACGCTCTCGCCCACCTGAAGTCCCGCAGACGCGGCCGCGCCAGGCCGCTCATCCGCGCGGCCTGTGCCGTGGCCCTGGCCGTGGCCGCGGCGATCCTGCCCGGCACCGCGCACGCCGACACGACCATCACCTCGAACCAGACCGGCAACGACGGTGGCTATTACTACTCGTTCTGGACCGACGGCGGCGGGTCGAGCTCAATGACCCTGAAAGGCGGCGGTTCCTACAGCACCTCTTGGAGCAACGTCGGCAACTTCGTCGCCGGCAAGGGCTGGAGCAACGGCGGACGTCGGGCCGTGAACTACTCCGGCAGCTTCAATCCGTCCGGGAACGCCTATCTGTCCCTGTACGGGTGGACGTCGAACCCGCTCGTCGAGTACTACATCGTCGACAACTGGGGCAGCTACCGGCCCACCGGGACGTACAAGGGCACCGTCACCAGTGACGGCGGCACGTACGACATCTACGAGACGACCCGCTACAACGCCCCCTCCGTCGAAGGCACCAAGACCTTCAACCAGTACTGGAGCGTCCGGCAGTCGAAGCGGACCGGCGGAACCATCACCACCGGCAACCACTTCGACGCGTGGGCCCGTTACGGGATGAACCTCGGCAGCTTCAACTACTACATGATCCTCGCGACCGAGGGGTACCAGAGCAGCGGCAACTCCAACATCACCGTCGGCGACTCCGGCAGCGGTGGGGGCGGCGGTGGGGGCGGCGGTGGCACCGGTGGGTGCACCGCGACGCTGTCGGCCGGCCAGTCCTGGAGCGACCGCTACAACCTTAACGTCTCCGTCTCCGGCTCCAGCAACTGGACCGTCACCATGAACGTCCCCGCCCCCGAAAAGGTCATGTCCACCTGGAACATCACCGCCAGCTACCCCAACGCCCAAACCCTCGTCGCCACGCCGAACGGAAGCGGCAACAACTGGGGCGTCACCATCCAAAAGAACGGCAGCACCACCTGGCCGACCGTCTCCTGCAGCGCGAGCTGATGCCCCGAACAACGCGGAGAGGAGGCACCCCGAGATGCGAATCAGACCACTGGTGACCGGACGTTCCCTGGTGACGGGACTGGCCGTCGCCGCGATGGCCGTGGCGGGCACCGGTGCCGTCACCGGCACCGCCGCCCCGGCGCACGCCGCCACCTGCAACGGGTACGTCGGGCTCACCTTCGACGACGGCCCGTCCAACGACCACACCCCGGCCATTCTCAACGCGCTCCGGCAGAACGGGCTGCGGGCCACGATGTTCAACGAGGGCCAGTACGCGGCCGCCTACCCGGCCCAGGTCCAGGCCGAGGTCAACGCCGGCATGTGGGTCGGGAACCACAGCTACACCCACCCGCATTTGATCCAGGAGAGCCAGTCGCAGATCGACTCGGAGATCTCCCGGACCCAGCAGGCCATCGCCGGCGCGGGCGGCGGCACGCCGAAGCTGTTCCGCCCGCCGTACGGTGAGACGAACTCCACCCTGCAGTCGGTCGAGGCCAAGTACGGCCTGACCCAGATCATCTGGGACGTCGACTCGCAGGACTGGAACGGCGCCAGCACCGACGCGATCGTGCAGGCCAACGCCCGGCTCACCAACGGTCAGATCATCCTCATGCACGAGTGGCCCGCCAACACGCTGGCCGCGATCCCGCGCATCGCGCAGACGCTGGCGAGCAAGGGCCTGTGCGCCGGCATGATCTCCCCGCAGACCGGCCGCGCCGTGGCCCCCGACGGCGGCGGCTCCGGCGGAGGTGGAGGAGGCGGTGGCGGTGGCGGTGGCACCGGTGGATGCACCGCGACGCTGACCGCCGGAACCTCCTGGAGCGACCGCTACAACCTCAACGTCGCGGTCTCCGGCTCCAGCAACTGGACCGTCACCATGAACGTCCCCTCCCCCGAAAAAGTGATGGCCACCTGGAACATCACCGCCAACTACCCCGACGCCCAGACCCTCGTCGCCAAGCCGAACGGCAGCGGCAACAACTGGGGCGTCACCATCCAGAAGAACGGCAGCACCACCTGGCCGACCGTCTCCTGCAGTACGAGCTAGCCCCGGCCTTCTGAAACACCCCACTCGTGGCGCGGCGGCCGGGGGCCGCCGCGCCACTCCGCTACCGCCCGGCGAGCCACCGAAATCCAGATGACGAAAAGGCACCCCCACATCTCGTGGGGTGCCGATTCCTGAAGGGCCCCGGCACGCATGAGCTGCCACCGCCGGGGTCCCGACGCATCACTCGACGACGATTACCTTGCCGCCCATCGCCGCGACGAAGCCGTCAGGGGTGCGGACGACGTCGATCTGCTCGTCGGCAGGTCCCCCAGCGGGCTCCTCCTTCAGCCTGACAACCTCCGGGAGATCACCGGCATTGACGGCGTTCTTGAACCTCTGAACCCGCGCGTTGTCCGTCATGCTGTACCTGCTCTCGGTTGTTGAGTCCTTTGTGACAGGCTGACCGGCCTGTCTACATATGGCCACCGTCCGCAAGGTCTGAGCTCTGGCAAGACCTACTCACAAGCCCTGCCGTACGGTCCCGGCCACCGCCCGGGTCGAGACGCCTAGGACGGCGTCCGAGCGGCCTCATCCACCGGGTGGCACCCGCGACCGCGTACGAAAGGCTCGACGAACGCGCCGCCGAAACGGACGGACGCCTCCAGATCACGGCCGGACCGGGCCCTTCACCGAGCAATCGGTACGCCCCTACCCGACCGCCCAAGCGACAGAATCGACAACCGCGACACACCACCCGCCAGGGCGGTGCCTTCGATTCCTGGGCGTCTACTCAGAGGAGAAATCGTGTCCTCTGAGTAGACGACGCGAAACGCGATGGGTCACCCGGCGGACGACTCAGCCGACTCAGCGAAGGTCAGCCGGGCAACCTCCACGCAGGTGTCGCTGATGTTCTCACCGGAGTAACTGGACTTGCGCCAGTTGTCGCCTGGATTGACGAGGTTCACGACTGCTCCGCGATGCTGCGGGTCAGCTGGGCAACCTCTACGCAGTTGCTGCTCACCTCTTCACCCGAGTAGCTGGACTTACGCCAAGTACTGCCTGAAGAAGTGACGTTCACTTTTCTTCCGTGGTCGCGGGGGTCACTCGGGTGACCTCCACGCAGAGGCTGCTGCCTTCTTCGCCAGAGTAACTTGACTTGCGCCAGGTGCTGTCTGCGGGGACGAGGTTCACATCTGCTCCATCAGCGCGCAGATTAGTTTCTCAGAATCAGACACGGGGAGCGCGTCGCCCCGAATCTGGTCGAAGCGTACTGCGAGCCTGTGTACCTGTTGAGGGGGCCGGATCAGTTGACCGTGACCGGCCGCGCCGTCGACATACGCGACGTTCGTCCCGTCCGCCTGTCCGAGCAGGGCGAAGCCACTGGAGACGTACACCGGGGCGCCCGCAGGAATCACCTGGATACCGATGTTCGGGCGCTGCGCCATCTCCAGCAGGTGCGCGAGTTGCTCCTTCATGACGCCCGGTCCGCCGACCGGCGAGAACCACCAGGTATGGCGGGTCCTGTCGTTCCAGGATGTCCTGGCGGCCCATGCGGACTGCGACCACCCGATCAAGCCGCTCGTCGCTCTGCCCGACCTGGAGGACTTCCCGGGCGTACGCCTCCGTCTGCAGTAGGCCGGACACCATCAGCGGCTCGTACATCCGCAACGATGCGGCCTGCTCCTCTTCTTCGGCGTAAGTCGTGAACCCGGGAGTCAGCGCCGTCTCCCGTACGACGTGTGGGTGGAGTTCCTCGAAGTACTTGTCCAAGGCGAAGAGGCGGTCGAGGTCCTTGGAGACGTCGAGGGTGGGGATGCGGCGGCAGTTCTCGAAGTGGCTGATCATCTTGCCGCTGATGATGCATTCGCGGCCGACGTCGTCCTGGGTGAGGTCGGCGCGCTCGCGGTGCAGGCGGAGCCGGTAGGCGTACTGCTCGGCGGCCAAGGACCGGCACGCGCCCGTCCTGTCCGAGACGATCCGGATCGACCACTACCGGGTCGACGGCGACGCCCTGTGGTTCTTCTACTCCTGGGGCGACCCGATCTGTCCCGCGCGGGAGACGGCGCGCGCCGCCGAGGAGATCCGGAATGTGCTCGGCAACCGGTGACCTTCCGCCGGGTCGCGCCCCGGCGACACGGGTCGATCGGGTGACCTTCGGCCGCGCGCCCGATCCGGTCTGGGAGGCGCGCTGGGTGTGGCTGCACCGGCTGCGCCGCGAGTTTCCCGGGTGGATCGCGCTGTTCGATCCGTTCGCGTCGGTCTGGGTGGCGGTGCGGGGGCGGCAGGGGTACGTGACGGGCGCGACGGCGTACGAGCTCCGTGATCGTCTTGACGCCGTACGACGGTCCACGCTGCCGTAGTCTTCCCGCGTGAATCACGGGACTCCGGTGGGACTCCTGCGCTCCCGCCGTGACGGGGCGGCGCGGGTCACGTACTTCGAGCTGTTCTTCGACCTCGTGTTCGTCTACGCGGTGACGCAGCTGTCCCATCGGCTGCTGAAGGACCTCACCGTGACCGGCGCGGCCGAGACGCTGTTGCTGTTGCTGGCGGTGTGGTGGGCGTGGATGTACACGAGCTGGACCACCAACTGGTTCAACCCCGACCACCCGGCCGTCCGGCTCGTGCTGATCGCGGCGATGCTCAGCGGTCTGCTGATGTCGGCGGCGCTGCCCGAGGCGTTCGGGAACCGTGGCCTGTGGTTCGCCGGCGGGTACGTCGCCATTCAGGTCGGCCGTACGGCGTTCGCCACCGTCGCGACCTGGCGGCACGAGCTGGGGCCGAACTTCCAGCGGATCATGGCGTGGGAGACCACGGCGGGCGTGTTGTGGCTCGCCGGCGCCTTCGGCGACCACGGGGCCCGGCCGGCCCTGTGGCTCCTGGCGCTCGGGCTGGAGTACGTCGCCCCGTGGGTCGGCTATCGGTTCCCCGGGCTCGGCCGGTCGACGACGGCGCACTGGACGATCGACGGCTCGCACATGGCGGAGCGCTGCCAGCTCTTCGTGATCATCGCGCTCGGCGAGTCGTTGCTGGTCACCGGCAGCACCTTCGCGGGACAGAAGGACATGGGCGCGGGTGCGGTCACGGCGTTCGCGGTCGCCTTCCTCGGCAGTGTGGCGATGTGGTGGATCTACTTCGACCGCAGCGCGGAGGCCGCCGCGACGCGGATCGCGAACGCGGACGATCCCGGCCGGCTGGGCCGGTCCGCGTACACGTTCAGCCACGTGCCGCTCGTCGCCGGGATCATCGTCACCGCCGTGGCGGACGAACTGGTCGTCGCGCACCCGGGCGGACACATGACGGGAGGCACGGCCACGGTGGTGCTCGGCGGCCCGGCGCTGTTCGTCGCGGGGCACGCGCTGTTCAAGCGGGCGGTGTTCGGCCACTTCACGGCCGCGCGCGTGCTGGCGCTGGGGACACTGGCGGTCCTTGCTCCCGTCTCCATGCTCCTCTCGCCGCTGGTCCTCGCCTTCCTGACATTGGCCGTCCTGGGCGCGCTGGCCGGCTGGGAGGTTCTCGGCCGCCGGGCGCGGACTCCGGTGGTGGCCGAGGAGACCGCCTGATCCCTGGGAGTCGGTGGCCTTTTCTGCGGCATGATCTTGTCGCATGGCCGACGAATCGAGTCCCGAACCGGCACCTGCGCGGACGCCGAGAGGGTCCTGGCGGTGGGGCGCGGGCGCATTGGGGACGGCCGCGGTGGCGGCCGCCGTCACGGTCGTACCGCAACTGCTCCCCGGTGCGGGTCGTACGTCGGCTCGGGACCGTTGCCCGGCTCAGTTCACATTCCTCGCCAAGAATCATCTGCCGACCCGGCCGGGCGCCGCCACGCGGCTCGTTCCCGGTGAGCCCGGCTCCGCCGTCATCTGCCGGTACCAGAGGCGGATGGGGGGCAGCCTTCGAGAGGCTCCCGCACGGCTCATCGGCGTCCACCCGCTGCCCGACGTACGGTCGTACGCGGAGCGGGCCAACCGGTTGCCGGTCATGGGCCGCGGCTCGATCGCGTGTCTTTACGCCGGGGATCCGCTCGCCGACGTCGTGCTGTTCTCGTACGGCGACGGCCGGGTTCAGGGCCTGAGCATCGATGAGAGTTGCAAGCTGGTCGTGAACGGCAGGAGAACCGCCAAGGCCGACCAGGGCTTCGTCGGCCTCGTCGACGCGCTGGTGCCCAGCCCGGCGCCGCCGAGCCCCAGCCCGATGGTGACGACTCCCGCACCGGGCCCCACGCCCAAGCGGACGCCACTGACGCAGGCCCGGCTCAAGGCCATCGGATGCACCCCGTCCGCGGATCACGCGATCCCGGTGCGCCCGGACCCGACGCGGGCGGCGGCGACGAACCGGGTCTGGCGCCGTATCGAGACGTGGCTTCGCGCGCACGCCCCCGCGACCTACGCCACGCTGGGCCCACCGGCGGACCAGGGACGCATCGCTGCCGCGCAGTCCCGACTGGGGGTGCGCTTCCCCGACGACGTCGTCGTCTCGCTGCTCCGCCACAACGGCGTGCGGCAGGGGGACCGAGCCGCCTTTCAGGTCCCGCTGATGTACCGGCCGCTGTCCCTGGACCGGATCGAGTCGACCTGGCGCATGCTGTGCGGCATCGTGCGGGACCAGGGGGACGCTTCGGGTACGTGGTGGTCCGGCAGGCTGGTGCCGATCGGTGAGGACGGAGGCGGGGTCACGCTGGTGGCCGACCCCGACCACGGGGGACGGGTCGGTGACGCCGACGACGAACAGGGCCTGATCTTCGGCTCCGGGGAAGGCTGGCCGTCGTACCTCGCCCTCCTCCAGGCGACCGCGACCTCGCTGGAGTCCGGGCGGCCCGTCCGGTACAGCCACCCGCAGGTGGAGCGCTCCGGTGCCCTGGACTGGTCGTACCGGCCGCCTCGCTCCTGAGACCGGGCGGCGGCGTGCGCCGACCCGGGAATGGCGCGGAGGCGGGTCAGACACCGCTGGACACGTGGGGCGCGAGGGTCTCCGCCCTCGCTCCGGCCTCTTTCCGGCCGGCTCGCAGCAGGCGGCGCCACCGGCCGGGATCGTGCAGCGCCGGTTGGGTCGTCTCCAGGAACCGCTCCACCGTGGTGACGAAACGGTCGGGGTCGTCGCGGTGCGGGAAGTGCCCGCACCGCCCGAAGATCTCGAGCCGACTGCCCGGCATGGCGGCGTGCGCGATCATCGCGTGCCCGACGGGGATCACGTGGTCCTCCCTGCCCCAGACGATGAGGATCGGCATGCCCTCAGCGAGGTAACAGCGGTCGAGCATCGTGATGACCTGGCCGTGCACGTCGACTCCGGCCCGGAGGCACCGCAGGAACGCCTCGCGCGCCTTCCGGGTGCGCAGGCCCTGGTAGCGCCGGAGGATGTAGTCGAAGTCGGTCCCCAGGAACAGACCGCCGGTGAGACGCAGGGCGGGGGCCGCCAGCCGCACGGCCGTGCGCGCGGGCGTCGAGGTCGCCAGCGACAGCCCGATCTCGGCGCCGGGCGCCGCCGCCAGGCGCAGCAGCGGGTGGACCTCCCGGCCGATTCCACCGGAGGCGATGAGCACGAGCCGCTCACAGCGTTCGGGGAACTGATAGGCGAACTGCATGGCGATCCCGCCACCGAGCGAGTGGCCGACGACCGAGACCCGGTCGACGTCGAGGACGCTGAGCAGGTCGCGCATTCCGCAGGCGTACGCGGCGATGGCGTAGTCGGCCCGCGGTTTGGCCGACTCGCCGTGGCCGAGCAGGTCGGGGGCGATGACGGTGTGGCGTTCGGCGAGCCGGGGGATGACGTCCGCCCAGGTGCCGGAGTTGTCGCCGATGCCGTGGATCAGGAGCAGGGGCGGCCCGCTCCCGGTCATTCGGAAGGCCCGCCAGTAACCGTGGATGTTACGGAACCGGATGAGAGCTCCAGGAATCACGCCTCACCACCGATGTCGACTCCTTCAGATGGTGCGGACGGCACGTTTCGTGACGACTACCGCGCTGTTAGTCCACCGTAACGGCTGCCCCGCGCGCTGGGCCGACCGCCGTCGGCGCTTTGAGCCCGTCGAGGATGACGGTGGTCAGGGCGTCGTCCGCGCGGGCTCCGGGCCGGCAGACGGCGACGCTGAGCAGGTCGACGACCTCGCGGGGTGGGAGGTCGGCGCGCAGT
Source organism: Actinoallomurus liliacearum (assembly GCF_039542035.1). Taxonomy (NCBI): domain Bacteria; kingdom Bacillati; phylum Actinomycetota; class Actinomycetes; order Streptosporangiales; family Thermomonosporaceae; genus Actinoallomurus; species Actinoallomurus liliacearum. The sequence goes on along the minus strand of NZ_BAABHJ010000006.1, from coordinate 171,505 downwards.
GAGCCCTCGCGCTGGGCCTGCTCGGCGAGCCGGGCGATGAGCCCGTTCACGTCGCCGGTGAGCTCGGCGACCTCGGGAGGAGGGGACGCGTCATCCACGAGCGTCTTGGCCAGGGCCAGCGGCAGGCCGGCGCAGTGGCGGACGAACAGCACCAGCGCCTCCCAGGCCGGCGCGGGGCGGGCGGCCAGATCGCGGAGGGCGGAGAGGAGCCGTCGCAGCGTGTCGGCGGCGATCTGCTCCTGTAGCGCCTGCCGGTCCGGGAAGTGGCGGTAGAGCGTGCCCACGCCCAGACCCGCGGCCCGCGCGATCTCCTCCATGGACACCGCCGGGCCACAAGTGGCGAAGAGGTCGAGCGCGGCGTCCAGGATGAGCGCCCGGTTGCGGCGCGCGTCGGCTCGCACGGATCTCCCCACTGCGGTCAATCGGAATCTGATCTTCAGGTTAGTGTAGTGGCCGGAACCGGAAGATCCGGTTCATGTTATCGGGAGGTCACCATGCGGCTGGGAGTGATGATCGGAGTCGCGGTCGAGGACACCGCTCTCCCCGAAATGATCGAGAAAGTGCGCGCGGCGGCGGAGGCCGGGCTGGACAGCGCCTACTTCAGCCAGCTCTTCTCCTGGGACGCGGTCGCGCTCGCCACCCTCGTCGGTCGGGAGGTGCCGGGGATCGACGTGGGCACCGCGGTGACCCAGACCTATCCCCGCCATCCCTTGGCGCTGGCCGGTCAGGCGCTCACCGCGCAGGCCGCGAGCGGCAACCGGTTCATCCTCGGTGTCGGCCCGAGCCATCCGCAGATCATTGAGAAGGCGTTCGGCCACTCATACGACCGGCCGGCCCGGCACGTCCGCGAGTACCTGACCGCGCTGGTGCCGCTCCTACGGGGCGAGGAGGTCGACCACCACGGCGAAGTGATAACCGCCGTGGGACGCACGAGCGTGCCGGGCGCCGTCGCGCCGCCCGTCCTCCTGGCAGCACTGGGCCCGGTGATGCTGCGGATCGCCGGAGAACTCGCCGACGGAGCGGTCACCGTGTGGACCGGACCGCGCGGGATCGGGGAGCACATCGCGCCGACCATCGGCCGCGCCGCCGCGCGGGCGGGACGGCCCGACCCTCGCGTCGTCGCGGGCGTCATGGTCAGCGTCACCCACGACCCCGACGGGGTCCGGCAGGGTGTCGCGGCGGCGGTCGGCGGCGCCGGGCGGCAGCCCAGTTACCGCGCCATCCTGGACCGTCAAGGCCTGTCGGGGGTCCACGAGACGGTCATCGCGGGCGCCGAGGACACGGTCGAGCGGGCCATCCGGGCGTACGCCGACGCCGGCGCCACCGAGTTCGTGGCCAGTCCGGTCGGCGACGAGCGGGAGCGGGCCCGCACCGTCGCGCTCCTGTCCGCGATCCGCGGCCGCCGCTGACCCGCCGATCGGCGGGGCGGGAGGTGACCCGGGCAGGCCGGGTGCGCCTGTCCGCCATCTGTGGCCTCCGCCGACCAGACCGGGCGCGCCTGACCGCCGACCGTGGCCGCCCCCGACCCGCCGGTCAGCCGCGCGGAGAGCCCGAGGTGATCCGGGCGAGGCGGGCGCGTTCGGCGGCGAGGGCGTCCTCCGGGACGTCCTCCCAGAGCGTGGTCGTCTCGTCCGCCCAGACCCCGGCGACCCGGCCGCCGTGCAACACGACCGGGGAGATCCAGCCGCCGCTGCGGCTGACCGCGGCGCGGCGCGCCGCCGGGACGATCTCCGTGGCGGTGGTGCCGGTGCCCAGGACGTACGCGTCGAACGCGCCGAGGAGGCGAACGGCCCGGCTCGGCGGGGTCGCGGTCAGCTCCGCGACGTGCTCGGCGAGCATGACACGCCGCTCGCCCTCGACGTCGACCTCGGTGAGCTCGTCGCCCAGCGCGGCGAACCAGCCCTTGAGCTGCGCCCGGCGGGTGACGCCCCGGCTGAGCCACACCTTGTCGAACAGCTCCGGCGTCGTCGGCCCGTGGGCGCCGAGGTACGCCCGGAGCACGGTCGCCGCCGGGTCGGGCGCCTCCGGCAGCCAGGCGGCGCTGACGAACGTGACCCGGTTGCCGCGCGGCGGCCCGAAGCACAGCACCCGCCACCAGGCGAGCGGCTTGAGGAGGACGCCCCACCCGGAGCCGAGCAGCTCGGCGAGGTGGGCCGAGCCGGTGCGGTCGACGATCTCGGCGGTGAGCTCCTCACGGCTGAGGACCGCGCCGCCGGCCAGGGCGTCGGTCGCGGCCGCCGCGATCGCCCCCAGGTCGGCGGGCGTGGCGCCGAACGTCTTCTGCCAGCTCCCGCGCTCCCAGTTGCGGTGCGCGCCGGACAGCGCGAGGTAGGCGGCGGCCTCGTCGGCGGGCAGCAGGTGCAGGGTGCCGCGCATCGCCCAGGTCTTCACGAGCCTGCGGTCGGCGAGGGCCGCCGGCACCGCGCCCGGTGCCGGCTCGGCCTGCCGGACGGCGATCGCCAGCTCGGCGGCCGAGGCCACCTGTGCCTGGACGCCGGCGAGCCGCCGGGTGACCTCGACCGGGTCACCGCCGGCCGCCGGATCGAGGAACTGCCGCCGCAGCCGCCAGGCCAGCACCTGCTCCCACGTCACCGTCTCCACGGCACCGCACGCTAGCGCGCCCCACCGACAGCGGTGTCCTCGCCGTACCGGCGATCAGTGGTGGCGGGCGAGGTCGGTGTAGGCGGCCCGGACGTCCTCGGTGGTCAGGGTGGTCAGGTCGGCCGTGGTGACGTCCGCGCCGAGCTCGGCGACGCGCAGGTCGCGGAAGCCGCAGGCCTTCTCGTACAGCGAGCGCACGAACCGGCCGTTGCCCAGCTCGTCGATCCGGCCGAGGCCGCAGACGCGCTGGAAGACGCCCGCCAGGTCGTCCAGCGCGTCCTCCTCCCAGGTGTCACCGGCCCGCTCGGCGATGGTGAGGGCGATCTCCAGCAACTCGTCGGGGCCGTAGGAGGGGAACGCCACGCGTTCGGCGAAGCGGGAGGCCAGGCCCGGGTTGGACCGCAGGAACCGGTCCATGTCCGCGTCGTAGCCGGCGAGGATGATGACCAGGCGTTCGCGGTCGTCCTCGGCGCGCTTGAGCAGGGTCTGCACCGCCTCGATGCCGAACGCGTCGCCGCCGGAGTAGCCGGGATTGACGAGGGAGTACGCCTCGTCGACGAACAGGACCCCGCCGAGCGCGGAATCGATCACCTTGTTGGTCTTGATCGCCGTCGCCCCCAGGTGCTCGCCGACGAGGTCGGCGCGCTGGGCCTCGACGACCTCGGGCCGGGCCAGCAGGCCGAGCGCGGCGAAGACCCGGCCGAGCACCCGGGCGACGGTCGTCTTGCCGGTGCCGGGCGGTCCGGCGAACACGAAGTGCCGCGTCGGCGGATGCGTGCGCAGCCCCTGCTCCTCGCGCAGCTTCGCGACCTGGAGCTGCGCGGCGATGGCCCGGACCTGGCGCTTCACCGGCTCCAGGCCGATCATGCCGTCCAGGTCGGCGAGCGCCTCCTCCAGGGTGGGCGTCTCGGCGTAACCGCGGTAGCGCTCGGTCAGCTCCGCGAACGCGATCTCGACGTCGACCGCGTGGACCGTGACGAGGTCTTCGGGAGCGGGTTCGGCGCCGGCATGGACGATCCGGACGTCGCGGGCGCGGGCCGCGGACTCGACCAGGGAGCGCACGAACCGCCCGTTGCCCAGCTCGTCGAGGACGCCGCGCCGGGAGACCTCCTCGAACTTCGACCGCAGGCAGGGCCCGGCGTCCGGGCCGAGACGGTCACCGCGCAGGCCGGTGTGGTACTCGGCGATCAGCAGCAGTTCGGCCGGCTCGTACGCGGGGAACTTCACGCGTGTCCCGAACCGCGAGGCGAGGCCGGGATTGGAGGCGAGGAAGCCCTCCATCTCGTCCTCGTAGCCCGCCAGGATGATCACGACGTTGTCGCGGTCGTCCTCGGCGCGTTTGAGGAGCGTCTGGACGGCCTCGCTGCCGAACCGGTCGGGCTGTCCGTCACCGGCGTTGACCAGGGAGTACGCCTCGTCGATGAACAGCACGCCGCCCAGGGAGCGGTCCACGACCTCGTTCGTCTTGATCGCGGTGGCGCCGAGGTACTCCCCCACCAGGTCGGCGCGCTGCACCTCGACGACCTGCGGCGTCGGCAGCAGCCCGAAGGCGTAGAAGATCCGCGCGACGGCGCGGGCGACGGTGGTCTTGCCGGTACCGGCCGGCCCGACGAACACGAAGTGCCGCATCGGCTTCTCGGTGGGGAACCCGGCCGCGGCCCGCATCCGCGCGGCCTCGATCGAGGCCGCGATCGACCGGACCTGCCGTTTCACCGGCTCCAGGCCGATCATCGCCTCGAGTTCGGCGAACGCCTCGTCGACCGAGATGTCGGGGACCTCCTCGGCGGCGCGGGCCTGGCCCGGCGCGGCGTACTCGTCGTCCTCCGCGTAGTCCTCCTGGGCCCAGCCGGTGTCGTACGCCTCGGCGGGAACGATGCGGCGCGCTTGCCACCAGCGGTAGCCGAGGACGGCGAACGCCGCCACCCAGGCGGGCGCGGCGGTCAGCCTCGGCAGCGGGTGGGCGAGCGCGGCGGCCACGATGCCGGCCAGTCCCAGTGAGAGGACCGCGGTGCGCCACGGCGCGTACGCGTGGATGCGGTGGACGAGGAACGCGACCGGGAGTGCCAGCGCCGCGAGGAAGACGGCCTCATGGCCGCCGTCCGGGTAGAGGCGGCTCAGCGGGATCACGGCCGCCAGCCAGCAGGCGACGACGAAGGCCGTCGCCATTCCGCTCGGCGAGCGGAGGGTGAAGTCGACGACCAGCAGGAGCGTCGCGACGAACACGACGGTCGTCAGCAACGGCAGATTCGCGACGATCGCCACCGCCGCCGATCCCACGACCAACAGCAGGAACGTCAGCCTCCGCAGACCCGGCTGGATCTGGAAATAGCGCCAGCGGGCACGTTCGAACAGATCACGCGCCACCGGAGGGCGCGATCGGGATCTGCCGAACGGTCGCATCGCTCTCCCTCATGCCTGAGGACGTGTATAGCGCAGCTTGGGCGTCGAATGGCAGGACCCATTGCGTGGCGCGTCCCTATCAAGACCGTTATCGGACAGTGGCCATGCCCCTGGCGGGCGCTCTCCGGCCGAGGCCGCCCGGCCGGCCGGGCGCGGGTCGCGTTGCTCACTAAGCCTTCGCCACCTGATCGGCGAGCTTCTTGTCCTTGGCGACGCGGACGAGGGCGGCCGAGAGCTGCGCCAGGTCGCGGTCCTTGACGAGGTCGGCCAGCCGCTTGGGATCGGTCGGCAGGCCGACGCGCTCGGCGCCCTTCAGCGTCAGGTCGTCGAGGTACGGACGCAGCCACGGCCATACGGCCTGCGCCTCGCGGCAGAAGATGTCGGCCCCCACCGGTCCGATGCCGGGGAACTCCTCCAGCAGCTCCTTCGCGTGGCCCACGTCGCGTTCGGCCTTCAGCGGCAGCTTGCGCAGATCGCCGTCGTACTCCTCGAGGACGAGCTCGGCCATGTCCCCGAGCCGGGTGGAGGTGCTCTCGTCATAGCGGACGTAGTGCGCCCGGCCGAGCGCGTCGACGCGCTGCTGCCAGGTGAGCCTGGTCATGCCGCGCGGCGTTCCCCCGCCCGCCTCGAAGATCTCCCGCGCCGCGGCGGTCGCGATGTCGGCGCTGATCCGGGTGCTGAGGAGATTGGCGAGTACGAGGAGTTTGAACAGCGCGCCCGGTTGATCCTTCAGCGGAATCCCGGCCTCTTCGGCAAAGGTTCGTCCGGCCTCCGACAGCAACGCCTTGACCGTCTTGTCCATGACGCCACCTCCAAGTAGGTCAGGTCCTTACCCCATAACCGACGTTCTTAGCACGGGCACCCGTTCCGAGTACCGGGCCAGTAGTTCCGCATTGCGCTCATCTCCCCCGGGAACGTTCGCACTGACCCAGAGCGGCAATTCGGCGCGGTCGGCCATCCGGGCGAGAAGCAGGTTCCACAGGTAAACGCATGACAATGAGGACAGTGCCGCCGTGCGCGGCGCCTCGTTGGGATAGGAGGCGTCACCCGGCGGGGTCAGGGTGTCGAGCACCAGATCCGCGACCTCGCCGAGCTTCACGCCCGCCCGGGGCGGAGCCGCCGCCATCGACGGACCGGACACCATGGCGATCACCGGCAGGCCGTACGACCGTGCCGTGGTCGCCAGCTCCACCGGGTACGGGTTGGTGCCGCTGTTGGAAAAGATCATCACCAGGTCGCCCGGCCGGGGTGCCGCGGCCTCCAGAACCGGAGCGGCCAGGCCGGGGCGGCGCTCGGCCTCCGTCGCCGGCCACGCGCCGTTGAGCGGCGAGATCTCCGGCCGGGACAGCGGGTACACGCAGGCCAGCCCGCCCGCGCGGAAGAAGCCCTCCAGCACCATCGCCAGCGAATGACCCGATCCGCCGAGGTACAGCAGGCCGCCGCCGAGGACGGTGTCGAGGAGCAGCCCGCAGGCGCGCTCCAGCGCGTCCGTGTTGTGCCGCTCTATCCGCTCCAGATGGTCACGCATCCAATCCACGAACACCGGTCTAGCACCTTTTCGGCGTCCGCGATCTTAGGAAGCGCGCGTGGCGGGACTTTTGTCCCGCCGCATACCGAGATGGACCGATCTACGCCGTGGGCCGTGTCCCCCCTAAAGTGTGCGGCGTGCAGCACGAACGGCAGGGACCCGAGGCCCGCGACGACGTCGCCGGGCCGGCCGCGGACATCGCGAGCCACATCGACGACGGCCCCGGCCCGTACGGGATGTACCCGTGGCTCCTCGTCGGGTACTCCGCGTTCTCCAACGTGCTGCACGGCCATGCCCGGCCGGTGTGGGCGTCCGGTTCCCTGCTGACGATCTACGTCATGCTCCTCGTCACCGCCATCTGGTACGGCTTCCGCCGTGGTCCGGGCGACCGGCGGGCGGTCGTCCTGCTCATCGCGGCCGGGGTGGACGTCTTCACCATGATCGGCTGGTTCGGGCACGGCATGAGCTCGCTGACGCCCACACTCGCCCTGACCTGCGGGGTCGTCATCCCCTGGGGCCGACGGCCCTGGCCGGCGCTGGTGATCGCGCCGCTGGCCGTCGCGGCGGCGCTGCTGGCCTGGGTCCGGGGCGCGTCCGCCGGGGACGCGGTCGCCGTCTGGTACGGCAGCCTGCTCTCCGGTTTCATCGTCGCCACCGTGCTGCGGCTGTTCGCCGCGATCCGGGAACTGCGGGAGACCCGCGAGGAACTCGCCCGGACCGCCGTGTCCGAGGAGCGCCTGCGCTTCGCCCGCGACCTGCACGACCTGCTGGGGCACACGCTGTCGGTGATGGTCGTCAAGGCGCAGGCGGTTCGCAAGCTCGCCGACCGCGACGCCGGGCTCGCCGCCGAGCAGGCCGCCGACATCGAGGAGATCGGCCGGGACGCGCTCCGGCAGGTACGCCTGGCGGTGACCGGCTACCGCGGCCGCGGGCTCGACGCGGAGATCGACGGCGCCCGTACCGCGCTTCGGGACGCCGGGATCACGGCGCTGGTCCGCAAGGAGGGCACCCCGCTGCCGGCGGAGGCGGACGCCCTGCTGGGCTGGGCGGTGCGCGAAGGCGTCACGAACGTCATCCGGCACAGCGGCGCGGCCAACTGCGAGATCTCGGTGGCCCGGCGGGACGACGCGGCGGTCCTGTCCGTCCGCGACGACGGCCGCGGCGGGCCCGCCCCCTCCGGCGGATCCGAGGGCAACGGCCTTCGGGGGCTCGTCGAGCGGATCGGCGGCACGGAGGGCCGCCTGGAGGCGGGGCCGGCCGACGGCGGGGGCTACCTGCTCACCATCACGCTGCCACTGAAGGAGACCGTTTCTTGATCAGGGTGCTGCTCGCGGAGGACCAGGGAATGATGCGCGGCGCGCTCGCCCTCCTCCTCAACCTGGAGGACGACTTCGAGGTCGTCGGTCAGGTCGCCGCCGGAGACCGGATCCTCCCGGCCGCCCTCGAGCTGCGACCCGACGTCGCCGTGCTCGACATCGAACTGCCGGGGCGCAGCGGCCTCGACGCCGCCGCCGACCTGCACGCCGCGCTGCCGGACTGCAAGGTCCTGATCGTCACGACGTTCGGACGGCCCGGCTACCTTCGCCGCGCCATGGAGGCGGGCGCGAGCGGCTTCCTCGTCAAGGACGGCCCGGTCGAGGACCTGTCGGCGGCCATCCGGCGCGTCCTCGCCGGCGAACGCGTCGTCGACCCCGAGCTGGCCACCGCCGCCCTCAGCGCCGGCCCCAGCCCGCTGACGCCACGGGAGTGCGACGTGCTGTCCGCGGCCGCCGACGGGTCGACGATCTCCGACATCGCCGGGCGCCTGCACCTGTCGGAGAGCACCGTGCGCAACTACCTGTCCGCGGCGATCGGCAAGACCGGCGCCCGCAACCGCATCGAGGCCGTACGGGCCGCCCGCCACAACGGCTGGCTCTGACCGCTCACCCGGCTGAGAACGGACCACCCGCGGGGACGGATCACCCGCGGGGACGGGCCGCCGCCTCTGCCGGGCCAGCCCGGCCCGTATGAGCCCTCCGGCCCGTACGAGCCACCCCGGCTCTGCCGGGCCACCGGCTCGTACGGGTCAGATCAGGGAGAGCTGGCCTTCGATGTCCGGACGGTGCCTCTTCAAGTGCCGCCACTCGGGCAGGTCGTCGAGGTAGGACCAGGACAGCCGGTGGTGCGGTGTCGGACCGAGCCGGCGCAGCGCCTCCTGGTGCGTCGGCGAGGGATACCCGGCGTTCCGCGCGAAGTCGAACTCCTCGTGCCCCAGCCCGGCCATCAGCGTGTCACGGTGCACCTTGGCCAGTACGGAGGCGGCCGCCACCGTGACCGACCGCAGGTCGCCCTTGATCTCGGTGCGCACCGGCCAGGCTCCACCGAGGTAGTCGTGCTTCCCGTCCAGGATGATCGCGTCCGGGCGGTCCGGCAGCGCCTCCAGGGCCCGTACGGCCGCCCGCCGCAGCGCCTCCGTCATGCCCGCCTCGTCGATCTCCTCCGCGCTCGCCATGCCGATGGCGTACGCGGGCAGCCAGCCGCGGAGCTCCTCGGCGATCCGCTCGCGGCGCCGGGCGGTGAGCATCTTCGAGTCGGTCAGCCCGGCGGGAGGCTCGGTCAGGTCCGTGACGGCCGCGCACACGACGACCGGCCCGGCCCACGCGCCCCGGCCCACCTCGTCGATCCCGGCGACGCGCGCGGCCCCGGCGTCGATCAGCCGCCGCTCCAGCGAGTAGTCGGGCCCCGTCTCCCCGGGCTTCGTCTCCCCGCGCCCCGTCTCCACCGGCTCCGCGCGGCCGTCCCCGGCGAACGACCCGTCATCGATGATGCCCTCGTGATCCATGAGGCCTCATGATGACAGGCGGGATGGGCGCGTGGCCTGTTTCCGGAACCGGGTGGACGGCGATTCGACTCTCGAAGGATCATCGTCCGATGGAAACGTCGCCCGAGGACATGAACGCGTTCTGGACCGACGACCGCGAGGAGCGCGAGGAGAGGGCCGCCACGTCCCGGCGGCCGGTGTACGACGCCGTCGCCCTGCTCGCCCGGTGCGGGATCGGGGTGGTCTTCCTCGCCCACGGCTGGCAGAAGATCCAGGTCGGCGTGACCGCGACCGGCCACGACTTCGACGCGATGGGCGTTCCCGCGCCGACGGCCGCGGCCGTCTACTCCACCTTCGTCGAACTGCTGGGCGGGGCGGCGCTGATCCTCGGCCTCGCGTTGCCGGTGGCGGGCACGCTGCTGTTCCTGGACATGGCCGGGGCCTTCGTGTTCGTCCACGCCGCGCACGGGGTGTTCGTCGTCGACAAGGGCACGCCCCGCAACGGCTTCGAACTGGTCCTCGTCCTCGGCCTGGCCTCGCTGCTGTTCGCGGCGGGCGCCGGCGGGCGGCTGACGCTGGACCACCGGCTGTTCGGGCGCAACGGTTCACCGGGGCGCCGCCGCCGTACGCGACGGGACGAGGCACCTCCGCCCCCGTCGCCCACCGGGGACGCGCCGCCGACCGCCCCGAGCACGCGGCCGACACCCGCATACCCGGTAGGGGACGCGCCGCCGGCGTCCGGGAGCCCGGCCGGCGGCGCACCGGACGCGGCGGCGCCGCCCGCGCGGCCGAGGCGCGCCGCCACGAGCACGTCCCGCGACGTACCGGTCGCGGGACCGAAGCCGGATCCAGAGCCCCCGGCGGACGGCGCGCCTCCCGCGAAGAGCAAGCCCCGGGCGAGGTCGCGGAAGGGGCCGTCCGCGAAGGACTCCTGAGCCGGTCGGCGCCGGGGCCGGGCGCGAAGGGCGCCTGACCCGATCATCGCGGGACCCCGGCCGCGAAACGCTCCAGAGCCGGTCTGCGTAGGACCCGGCCGCGAAGGGCGCCTGATCCGGTCAGCGGCCGCGCAGTGTGCGGTACCGCTCGACCAGGGTGGCCGTCGAGCCGTCGAGGTCGGAGGTGTCCGCGGTCGCGGCGGTGAGCTGGGGCTCGAGCCGCTTGGCGAGCGCCTTGCCCAGCTCCACGCCCCACTGGTCGAAGGAGTTGATGTTCCAGATCGCGCCCTGCACGAACACCTTGTGCTCGTACAGCGCGATGAGCTGGCCGAGCACCGACGGCGTCAGCTCGTTCGCCAGGATCGTCGTGGTCGGGCGGTTGCCCGGGAAGGTGCGGTGCGGCACCAGCTCGGGGGCCACCCCTTCCGCGGCGACCTCCTCGGCGGTCTTGCCGAACGCCAGCGCCTGGCCCTGCGCGAACAGGTTCGCCATCAGCAGGTCGTGCTGGTCGGCCAGCTCCCCCAGCTCCTCGAGCGGCCGGGCGAAGCCGATCAGGTCGGCCGGGATGAGCTTCGTCCCCTGGTGCAGGAGCTGGTAGTAGGCGTGCTGGCCGTTCGTGCCGGGCGTCCCCCACACGACCGGGCCGGTGTCCCAGTCCACCCGCTCGCCCTGGCGGTCCACCGACTTGCCGTTGGACTCCATGTCCAGCTGCTGCAGGTAGTCGGTGAAGCGGGAGAGGTAGTGGCTGTAGGGCAGCACCGCGTGGGTCTGCGCGCCGTGGAAGTCGTCGTACCAGAGGCCGAGCAGGCCCAGCAGGAACGGCGCGTTGCGCTCCGGCGGAGCCGTGCGGAAGTGCTCGTCGATCAGATGGAAGCCGTCCAGGAATTCGCGGAACCGCTCCGGCCCGATCGCGATCATCAGGGACAGGCCGATGGCCGAGTCGAGGGAGTAGCGGCCGCCCACCCAGTCCCAGAACTCGAACATGTTGGCCGGGTCGATGCCGAACTTCGCGACCTGCTCGGTGTTGGTGGACACCGCCACGAAGTGGCGCGCGACCGCCGCGTCGTCGCCCAGCGCGGACAGCAGCCAGCGGCGCGCCGAGGTGGCGTTCGTGATCGTCTCGACCGTCGTGAACGTCTTGGACGAAACGATGAACAGCGTCTCGGCCGGGTCGAGGTCGCGGATGTTCTCGTGCAGGTCGGCGCCGTCGACGTTCGAGACGTACCGGAAGTCGCGCGACCGGTCGCTGAACGGCTTCAGCGCTTCGTACGCCATCTTCGGGCCGAGGTCCGAACCGCCGATGCCGATGTTGACGACCGTGCGGATCGGCTTACCGGTGTGGCCCTTCCACTCACCCGACCGGACCCGCTCGGCGAAGGCGGCCATCTTGTCGAGCACCGCGTGCACCTCGGGGACGACGTTCTTCCCGTCGACCTCGATCACCGCGTCGCGCGGCGCGCGCAGCGCGACGTGCAGCACCGCGCGGTTCTCGGTGACATTGATCTTCTTCCCGGCGAACATCGCGTCCCGCAGCCCCGCGACGTCGCGGGCCTCCGCCAGCTCGCGCAGCAGGCGGAGCGTCTCATCGGTGACCAGGTGCCGCGAGTAGTCGATATAGAGGTCACCGGACTCCAGCGCGTATCGGCGGCCCCGGTCGGGGTCGGCCCTGAACAGCTCGCGCAACGGCGGCTCACCGATCTCCTCACGGTGCGCTCGCAGCGCCTGCCACTGTTCCGTCTCATCCAGCCGAACGCGGTCGGACATCCTCGTCTCCCCTTCATTGAACTGAGAAGAAAGCACTCTCTTCGCGTGCCCCCTCCACAACCATCCAACCGAAGCGCGTCGGGCCCCGTCTCGCGGACCCCCAAGGCGGTCAGGGCACGCGGGCCGTCCACTCGGCGGTGCCGAACTTCGCGGCCACCCTCTTGGCCGCCGCCTGGAGTTCGTCGTCGGTGAGCCGGTCCTCCGTCAGCCCGTACCGGCCCCGGAAGTGCGTGATCATCCGGTCGATGATCTGGGACCTGGGAAGGCCGGTCTGGCGGCGCAGCGGGTCCACCCGCTTCTTCGCGCTGGCGATGCCCTTGTCGGACAGCTTCTCCCGGCCGATCCGCAGCACCTGCAGCATCTTGTCCGCGTCGATGTCGTACGACATGGTCACGTGGTGCAGCACCGCGCCGGAGCTCAGCCGCTTCTGCGCCGCCCCGGCGATCTTGCCCTGGTCGGAGGTGATGTCGTTGAGCGGCTGGTACCACGCCCGGATGCCCAGCTCGCCCAGCGCGCCGAGAACCCAGTCGTCGAGGAACGCGTAGCTGTCGGCGAACGTCATGCCCTGGACGAGCGCGTCGGGAGCGTACAGCGAGTAGGTGATCGTGTTGCCCGGCTCGATGAACATCGCCCCGCCGCCGCTGATCCTGCGGACCACGGTCACGCCGTGCCGGCGCGCCGCGTCGGCGTCCACCTCGTTACGCAGCGACTGGAAACTGCCGATCACCACCGCCGGCGCCGCCCACTCCCAGACGCGCAGCGTCGGGGGCCGGCGCCCGGCCGCCACCTCCTCGGTGAGGACCTCGTCCAAGGCCATGTGCAGCGCCGGGTCCTGTGGGTCCTCGTGGATGAGCCGCCAGTCGTAGTCGCGCCAGTCGGTCGCGTCCGTCAGCGCCCGGCGCACCGCGATGCCGACGGCCTCGGTGGAGAGCCCGAACATCATGGCGCCCGTCGGCAGCCGCGCGTCGATCCGGGCCGCGATGTCCCGCGCCTCCAGGTGCACGGGCAGGCCGTTCAGGGTGTCGTCGATGGCGTCGAGCGCCTCGTCCGGTTCGAGGAAGAAGTCGCCGCTGACCCGGGCGTTCCGCAGTCTCCCGTCATCGACGCCGAAGTCGACGACCACGAGCTTGCCGCCCGGCACCTTGTACTCACCGTGCATCCTGGCCTACCTGTTCATCCTGACCGGCGCTTCCCGAATCACGACGCGCGCGGTCCCGGAGATCGTCAACCACGCCGGCCCGGCGTGGATTCCGCCGGTGGCTCCGCGCGGCCACCGAGCCACCTTCCGGCAACAAGTGGACGAATCACGTCCGTTTATCGTACGCTCACGAGCCCTGAGCGGACGAACCGCGTCCGGTTAGTTGGAGGAGAGCGCACATGGACCGGATTCGCGTCGGCGTCGTCGGGGCCTCGCCCGAGCGCGGCTGGGCGGCGGCCGCGCACATTCCCGCGCTGCGCGCGCTCCCGGCGTACGAGCTGACCGCGGTCGGCACCAGCCGCCCGGAGAGCGCACGCGAGGCCGCCCGAGCCTTCGGCGCCGCGCACGCGTTCACCGACGCCCGCCGGCTCGCCGAGCACCCCGAGGTCGACCTGGTGGTGGTGACCGTCAAGGTGGCCGCCCACGCCGAGCTGGTCGGCGCGGCGCTGGCGGCCGGCAAGCACGTCTACTGCGAGTGGCCGCTCGGCCTCACCACCGCCGAGGCGGAACGCCTGGCGGCGGCCGCGCGCGCCGCCGGGGTGCACGACGCGGTGGGCCTGCAGGCGAGGTACGCGCCGGCGATCACGTACGCCCGTGAGCTCATCGCGGGCGGGCACCTGGGCCGGGTCACGGCGGTCAACGTGCACGCCGCGCGGAGCAAGGGCGCGAGCGGCGAGATCCCCGCCTGGGCCGCCTACACCCTCGACCCGGCTCAGGGCGCGGGCCTCCTGGAGGTCGTCGGCGGACACACCCTGGACGTCCTGGAGTACCTGGCCGGCGACCTCACCGAGCTCTCGGCCGCCCTGTCGGTCTCGCGTCCCCGGTACACCGTCGCCGAGACCGGTGCGACGGTGGAGGCCGCCAGCCCGGACCAGGTGGTGCTGCACGGCCGGCTCGCCGGCGGAGCGGTCGCCGCCGTCCACCTGCAGGACGCGAAGGTGGGCGAGAGCCGCACCGTCCTGGAGTTCACCGGCACCGAGGGAGACCTGACCGTGGTCGCGGCGGGCGACTGGCGAGCCGCGCAGATCCAGGTCGGCGAGCCCCGGCTGTACGAGGCGCGGAAGGCCGGCGATCCCTGGCGGGACCTGCCCGTACCGGCCGGGCACGGCCGGGTCCCGGACCTGACCTCGACGCCCGGCGCGGCTCCCGTGCGTGTCCCGGGCGAGGCGCCCGCGCATGGTGCGGGCGGGGTCTTCGTGGACCTTCCGGGCGAGACTCCCGTGCTCGCCCGGAACGTCGCCCGGCTGTACGCGCGCCTCGCCGAGGACATCCGCGAGGGGGCCCGGCGCGTACCCGGATTCGAGCACGGGGTCCGCGTGCACCGGCTGCTGGACGCCGTCCGCCGCTCCGCCGAGACGGGTGGTTCCCAGCCCGTGGAGCGGTGAGGTCCGGCGGTCAGCCGCGCAGGGCGGCTTCGGCGCCGGCGGAATCGGGCGCGGCGGACCGGTCGGTCGGCTGGGCGATCTCGGCCCGGCGCAGGACCAGCAGGGCGAGGAGGGCGGCGCCCACCATGGCCACGGCACCCGCCACGGCGGCGGCGTGCATGCCGTCGACGAACGCGTCGCTCGCGGCCCGCCGGACCGCCGCGCCGCCTCCGCCCGGCAGCCGGCCGGCCACCGCGAGCGCGCCGCCCAGCGTCTCCCGTACGGCGTGCACCGCGTCGTGCGACAGGCCCGCGGGCAGCGCGTCGGTGACGTTCCGACGGTAGATCGCCGTCCCGACGCTGCCGAGGATCGCCATACCGAGGGCGCCGCCGAACTCCGAACCGCACTCGACCAGCGCGGACGCGGTCCCGGCGCGCTCGGGCGGCGCGGCGCCCAGCACCATGTCCGTGACGAGCGTCATCACCACGGCCAGGCCGATGGCGTACACCCCGGCGCCCACCAGGATCACCACGACCGACGAGTCCGCCCGCACCTGCGTCAGCGCGACGAAGCCGAGCGCGGCGACCAGGAAGCCGGCACCGATCACGTACGCCCGGTTCACCCTGCGGGCCAGCTGGGTGGCCAACGGCGCGGCGATGCCGACGCCCAGCGAGGGGACCAGGCTCCACAGGGCGGCGGTCAGGGGACTCATGGCGAGCACCGACTGCAGGTACTGCGTCGTGAAGATCGCGAAACCGACCATGGCGAACATCGCGATCAGGTTGGTGACGATCGAGCCGCTGAACCCCCGGTTGCGGAACATCCGCAGGTCGATCATCGGGTCGGGGCGACGGGCCTGGCGGCGGATGAAGACCGCGCCGACCAGCAGTCCGGCGAAGATGCTCAGCACCCGCACGAGGTCGACGCCGTCGGCGGCGATCTCCTTTACACCGTAGATCACGGGCAGTACCGCGCCCAGCGAGAGGACCGAGGAGAGCAGGTCGAACCGGCCGGCCGCCGGGTTCCGGAACTCCGGCACCAGGAACGGGGCGAAGACGAGGAGCAGCACCATGGCCGGGGTGTTGATGAGGAAGACCGAGCCCCACCAGAAGTGGTTCAGCAGCAGCCCGCTCAGGACCGGGCCGAGCGCGATGCCGCTCGTGGTGGCCGCCGACCAGATCGCGACGGCGGTGCCGCGCTGCTTCTCGTCGTGGAACATGTTGCGGATCAGCGCCAGCGTCGAGGGCATCAGCGTCGCGCCGCCGACCCCGAGGACGGCGCGCGCGGCGATCAGCATCCCGGCGCTCTGCGCGTACGCGGCGGCCACCGACGCGAGGCCGAAGCCGAGCGCGCCGATCAGCAGCAGCCGGCGCCGGCCGATCCGGTCGCCGAGCGCGCCCATCGTGATGAGCAGCCCGGCCAGCACGAACCCGTAGATGTCGAAGATCCACAGTTGTTCGGTGCTCGTCGGCTGGAGGGTCCTGCTGATGAACGGGACGGCGAAGTACAGCACCGACACGTCCATGGACACGAGGAGGAGGGGGAGCAGGAGCACGCAGAGCGCGATCCACTCCCGGCGGCCCGCCTTGGCCGCGGTTCCGGCGGAGAAGTCGTTCATGGAGGGAAGACTCGGCGCCTCCGCTGACCATCCGCGTACCGATCACTGACGGCCGTCATTCGTACGGTCACAGATAATCCGCTACTTGTTAGATTGGTGACATGACCACGAGCGCTCCCTCGCGTACCGCGCCGGACCTGTCCTACCTGCTCACCCACACCGGGCACGTGCTCGCGACCCGGATGACCGCCGCCTTCGCCGAGATCGGGATGACCCCACGGGGCTACTGCGTGCTGTTCCACGCACTGGAGGAGGAACGCACCCAGATCCAGCTGGCCGAGATCTCCGATCTCGACAAGACGACGATGGTCGTCACCGTCGACGAGCTCGAGAAGGCCGGGCTCGCCGAACGCCGGCCGTCGAGCCGGGACCGCCGGGCGCGGATCATCTCCGTCACCGAGGCGGGCGAGCGAGCCGTCGCCGAGGGGACGCGCATCGCCGACCGGGTGCACCGCGAGGCCCTGGAGGCGCTGCCCGAGGACGAGCGCGAGGTGCTCGTCCGGGCGCTGACCCGGCTGGCCGAGGGCCACCTGGCGACCCCGGTGGAGTGCGAGCGGCCGATCCGGAGGGCACGCCAGCCACGAAGTTGAGTCCGAAGAAGATTGTCTACAACAAAACTATTTGCTAGCGTCCTATCTCGGTTGCCCACCCTCGCACCGGGAGACGCCCATGACCCCACCCCTTGTCCGGTCGCGCACCGCAGCGCTGGTCGCGCTGTGCGCCGGAAGCCTGATGATCATTCTGGACGGCAGCATCGTGACGGTCGCGCTGCCGGCCATCCAGCGGGACCTGCACTTCTCCCCCGCGAACCTCACCTGGACCGTCAACGCCTACATGATCGCGTTCGGCGGCCTGCTCCTGCTGGCCGGCCGGCTCGGCGACCTGGTCGGCCGCAAGCGGGTGTTCGTCGCCGGCCTGGCGGTGTTCACCGCGGCCTCACTGCTGTGCGGCCTCGCGACCGACCAGGAGACGCTGATCGCCGCGCGCTTCGTGCAGGGCGTCGGCGGCGCGCTGACCTCGGCCGTGGGCCTCGGAATGATCGTCACGCTCTTCCCCGAGCCGCGCGAGCGCGGCACGGCGATCGGCGCGTTCAGCTTCGTCGGGGCCGCCGGCGCCTCGATCGGCCAGGTCCTCGGCGGGGTCCTCACCGAGGCGATCAACTGGCACTGGATCTTCTTCATCAACCTGCCGATCGGGGCCGCGACGCTGGCCCTGGCGGTCCGGGCGCTGCCCGACGAGCGCGGCCTCGGGGTCCGCGCGGGCGCCGACGCCGGCGGCGCCCTGCTGGTCACCGCCGGGCTGATGCTGACCGTCTACACGATCGTCCAGACCGGTCGGCACGGCTGGGCCGCCCCCTCGACGCTCGGCCTCGGCGCGGTCTCCGTCGCCCTGCTCGCCGGATTCGTCCTGCGCCAGGCCAGGGCCGCCGCTCCGCTGCTGCCGCTGCGGATGTTCCGGTCGCGCAACGTCTCGGGCGCCAACCTCATCCAGGTCCTGATGGTCTCCGCCCTGTTCGGGTTCCAGATCCTCATCGCGCTGTACGCCCAGAACGTGCTCGGGTACGGCGCGCTGGGCACCGGCCTGGCGATGCTGCCGGCGGCCGGAATGATCGCGACCGTGTCACTGCTGCTGTCGGCCCGGCTGATCGCGCGGTTCGGCGAACGGCTCGTCCTGCTCGCCGGGCTCGCGTCGCTGGTGACGGCCCTCCTGCTGCTGACCCGGCTGCCCGCGCACGCCGACTACGTCGTGGACCTGCTGCCGACGATGCTGCTCGCGGGCGGGTTCGGCCTGGCGATCTCGGCGGTGACCGCCCTCGGCATGTCGGGCGCCCGGCCGGACGACGCGGGAGTCGCGTCGGGACTGTTCAGCACCGCCCAGCAGGTCGGCGGCGCGCTCGGCGTCGCGGTGCTGTCGACGCTGGCGACCGGCCGCACCACCCACCTGGCGGCGCACGGGCACGATCGGGCGGCCGCGCTGACCGGCGGGTTCCACCTGGCGTTCGGCATCGGCGCGGGCCTGCTCGCCGTCGCCTTCGTCCTCGCCCTGACCGTGCTGCGGCAGCCCCGCCGTACGACGGCCGAACCCGCCGACGCCCCGGCCGACGCCCCCACCGCTCCCGCATCCGCCCACTGAGAACAGAGACCGATGAGCGACACCGAGAACACCCCCGGATCGGGCCCCGCCCCGGTCGCACTGTCCGACGACGCCCTCGCGCGGTTCCTCGCCGACCATCAGTTCGGGGCCCTGGCCACGAACAAGAGCAGCGGCCACCCGCACCTGTCCACCGTCCTCTACGCGTGGGACGAGCGGGAGCGCGTCGCCCGGATCAGCACCACGGCCGACCGGCTGAAGGTCCGCCACCTGCGCAAGGACCCGCGGAGCGCGCTGTACGTCGCCAGCGAGGACCACTGGTCGTTCGCCGTGGCCGAGGGCACCGCCGAACTCTCCCCGGTCACGACCACGCCCGGCGACCCGACGGGGCTCGAACTGCTCGGCATGGTCCCGCACTTCGAGAGCGCCGACGAGCGGGCGGCCTTCCTGACGCAGATGGTGGCCGACCGGCGGCTGGTGATCCGGCTGCGCGTCGACCGTCTCTACGGCACGGCGCTGGACATCCCCTCGTCCTGACGGCAGGTGGCGAGGACGGCGGGGCTGCGGAAGCGTTCCGCAGCCCCGCTGACTACTGGCGAGTTTTTGTTATTTGACCGTTATTTGTGACGCGCTGGTCAGGTTGTTAACCCGGGGGTAACTTCCCTCCATAAGTGCCTGATTACGTGACGCGGTTCACAACGGCACTCCCCCGCCACCCCCTCCGGGAGGAACCGTGCCCCCTCGCCCCCGCCTCCTCCGTACGCTCTGCCTCACCGCCGCCGCGGTCCTGTCCTGCGTCCTGCTCACCGGCGTGTCCACCGCCGCGCACGCCGCCGACCCGGTCGACGCCGCCAAGGCGCTCGCCGCCCCGGGCGTCCCCGGCGCGAACGACTGGTCGTGCCGGCCCTCCGCGGCGCACCCGCGGCCCGTGGTCCTCGTTCACGGCACCTTCGCCAGCGGCAGCGTCAACTGGCTCACCGCCGCGCCCGCCCTCGCCGCACGCGGCTACTGCGTCTTCGCCCTCACGTACGGCGAGGTGCCGGGCGTCCCCGTCCTGCGCGCCGTCGCCCCGGTGGCGAGCTCGGCCGGCCAGTTGGCGACGTTCGTCACCGGTGTCCTCGCCGCCACGAACGCCGCCCAGGCCGACCTCGTCGGGCACTCACAGGGCGGCATGATGCCGCGCTACTACCTGAAGTTCCTCGGCGGCGCCGCCAAGGTCCACACGCTCGTCGGGCTGGCCCCGTCCAACCACGGGACGACCCTCGACGGCCTCGCCACCCTCGCCGCGCAGTTCCCCGGCGCCCTCGACCTGCTGAACTCCGGCTGCCCGGCCTGCGTCGACCAGGTCGTCGGCTCCAGCCTGCTGACCACGCTGAACGCCGGCGGCGACACGGTCCCCGGCGTCTCCTACACGGTGATCTCCAGCAGGTACGACGAGGTCGTCACGCCGTACGCCACGCAGTTCCTCAGCGGGTCCGGCGTCCACAACGTCCTCCTGCAGAACCTCTGCCCGACCGACGTCTCCGAGCACGTCGCCATCGCCTTCGACCCGGTCGCCCTGCACGAGGTCGAGAACGCCCTCGACCCCGCGCACGCGACCCCGAGCAACTGCCTGTCCCACGGCTGACACGGCTCCCTCACCCGGGGGCGGTCAGCCGCCCCCGGCACCGGGACCCGTCGTACGGGTGCCCATCCCGGCCGGGGCCGCATGGTTCGGCGATTCAGGACCCGCCGGCCGGACGCTCCGGAGGACCGCCGTCAGCAGCGTCAGGCCGAGGCCGACGCCCAGCGCGTGCTCGGCGATCGCGACGCCCGTGTACTCGGCGGTCGTGAAACCTCCCGGCCGCAGGATCACCATGGCCAGCTTCCAGCCGCTCCACGCGAACAGCGAACCCGATCCGGCGAAGGCGAGGCTCATCGGGAGCCACCGCCGAAGCCGGCCGGGCCGCCCGCGCGTGAGCGCCCACACGCTCCACGCGCCGATCAGGGCCCACAGTCCCGAGGTCGCGTTCAGCAGCCGCCCGTTGAGATCCCCGTCCTCACGGTGTGCCGGGTCGAGGCCCAGCCTGCCCCCCAGCGCCCAGGAGGACCAGAGCACGCCCAGCCCGACGGTCGCGACGATCGCCGCGGTGACGAGCGGCCGGGCCCCCGCCTCGCCGCCGCGCAGCCGGCCGAGGAAGGCGCGCGGCCAGCGCTCCCGCAGATAGATCGGCAGGGCCACGGCCAGCCCGAGGGCCATCCCCGTGAATCCGACGGTGATCAGCGCCGTCTCCCACCGCGGCACGAGGCCGGAACCGTCCCGCGCACCGCCCGCGTCGGCCCCCGACGCGCCGAGGAGGCCGCCGGCCGCCATGTACGGGATCATGGGGACCAGGAAGCCCGCCCCGACCCAGGAGAAGAAGACCACCGGAACGGTGGGCAGCCGGCGTCCCCACCGCTGGGCCAGCGCCAGCCCGAGTCCGACCCCGGTCGTCGCCATCGCCACGGTGACGGCGTTCAGCGTCACCCAGTCGGCGGTGCCGAAGCCCTCCGGGGCGCGGCCGACGAACGCCGCGACGACCCAGATGACCTTGACGACCAGGTAGGACGCCATGCTGAGCGCCGCGCCGTAACCGGCGATCCGGCGCGCCGCGCGCCACGCCACGCCCACACCCGCCGGCGGTCCCGCCGCCTCTCGCACCATCCGCACCAGCACCTCGCGTCGAGCCGATCTGACCCTGGCGAGCCTTCCGGAGGCGCCGATCGGACAGGACCCCCTGCGGTGTGAACCGCCGGCGGTCGCCTCCCCTGTCCGGGGGAGCCGCCTCGGACCCGGAGGGAGGTCGTACCGATCGGTTCGATCTACTGCTAGTCTCGCGCCAGCCCTTTCGACCTGCGGAGGTAGCGTGAGCGTGCCCGATTTCCTGATGACCGACCCGGCCCCGGACCTGACGCCGGCCGCGACCACTCCGGCGGTGACCTTCGAGAGCGCGGGCGAGACGCTGCTCGGCGTGCTGCACGTCCCGGCGGGCCCGGGGCCGCACCCGATCGTCGTGCTGCTGCACGGTTTCCCCGGCAACGAGCGCAACTTCGACGTCGCGCAGGCGCTCCGCCGGGCCGGCTACGCGTCCCTGGTCTTCCACTACCGCGGCTCGTGGGGGATCGGCGGTTCCTATTCCTGGGCCCACCTGCTCGAGGACGCCACGCGGGTCACGACCGCCGTACGGGAGCCGGAGTTCGCGGCCGCTCATCGGCTGGACCCGGAACGACTCGCGGTGGCCGGGCACAGCGCCGGCGGCTTCACCGCGCTGATGACCGCCGCGGCGGACCCGTCGATCGCCGCGGTGGCCTCGGTGTCCGGGTTCGACTTCGGGTGGGCGGCCGCGGACTCCCGGGCCGATCCGGCGCGGCGCGCGTGGTACCTCGACCTGTGGCGCGGCGGCCTCGCCCCGCTGCGCGGCACCAGCGCCGAGGCCCTCCTCGCCGAGATGGAGGAGGCGGGCGACTCATGGAGTCTCGCCGGGCTCGCCCCGCGGCTCGCGGACCGCCCGGTGCTGCTCATCGGCACCGGCCGCGACGACGTGACCCCCGCCCCGTTCCACCACGATCCGGTCGTGAGCGCCTACCGGGCCCACCCCGTCGACCGCCTCGAAGACCATCTGTTCCCCGCCGACCACGACCTGTCGGACCACCGCGTACGGCTCAGCCGCACCCTCGCGGACTTCCTGCACTGGCACCTGCCTCCGTCCCCCGGCGGCGTCGGCGGGTGAGCGGTCCCGCGCCGGTCCGCGGGGCGGTTCCCCGGCGGATCGGCGCGGCGACGGGGGCGACGGCCGCACGGGCCGCTCCGAGACCGGCCCACCGGGGACGCGGGTGTCTCAGGCGGCGAGGGCCTGACCGTCCGCCGCGGCCACGTCCTTGTGGAACCGCTTGTGGACGTACAGCTTCTCGCCGAGAGACTCGCAACGCCACCACAGGCCGCTCGCCGGCCCGATCCGCAGGTTGCGCGGCAACTCCCGGCTGATCTCCTTCACCGGGGTCATCCGGAACCGCCCGGACTTGCAGATCAGGATCCGCCGGTCCGTGACCACCACGACGCGGTAGGCGTTCGTGAGGATGATGATCCACACCGAGATCAGGGCGAAGTACTGGCTGGTCGTCTGTCCGCAGAAGACGGCCTGGATGTTCTCCCCCGGCTGGAGGAGGGGAGCCGCATTGGCCCGCAATTTGTCGCGGATAGCCACAAGATGCCCTTTCGTATGAGGAACCGGAAGGATAACAACGTACTGATCGCTTGGCGCGGCCTCCGGCAAGTCACTGAAACGTGACCGGACCAGGGGCACCCGCCCCTGGACGATCCGGGCGCCGGCCCGCTCGGCGCACCGTCGCCCCCGGCTCCAGGCGGCCGGCGTAGATCCGGACGGAGGCCGGCCGGCCCAGGTGCGCGTCGGTCAGGATCTTGAACACGAGCGCGGTGAGGGGTTCGTCGTCGGCCGGTCTGATCGCGGCTCCGCGCCGGACGTCGACGGCCTCGACGTCCAGCGGGGACGGGAGGTACCGGACGGCCGCGTCGAGCAGCGGCTGCACGCCCTTGTTCTTGAAGGCCGTGCCGCAGAGCACCGGCGTGACCGTAGGACCCTCCGACCCGCCGGACGCGATCGCGACCCGCCGGATCGCGGCGTGCAGCAGGTCCTCTGGCGGTTCGAGGCCGTCCGCGAAAAACCGCATGACCTCCTCGTCGTGCTCGGCGAGCGTCTCCCCACGAGCCTGCCGCGCCACTCACGCTTGAATCGCGCGCTCATCGACGCGAGAGCGTCCCGGAGGACTCGCGGTCGGCGGACACAATGGCGTCGAGCAGTCCGGGAAAGACCTCGTCGACCTCGTCGCGCCGAAGAGCGTTCATCCGCGAGGTGCCGACGTAGTACTGCCGGATGAGCCCGGCCTCGCGCAGGATCCGGAAATGGTGGGTGGCCGTGGAATTGCTCACGGGAATGTCGAACCCGCCGCACTTGAGGTCGGCGGTGGCGTCGCAGAGCTGCGTGACGATGCTCCGCCGCACCGGGTCGACGAGGGCCTCGAGGACCCGCTGCAGCGGGACCGTCCGCACGTCGGGGTGCGGCGGGATGCGGTCGTCCATGACCACATCCTACGACCGGCGTCGAAATACGATGAACGTCAAAGTTTGACAGCCGTCGTACTTACGGGCTTAAGTGGTTCACCCCACGACTCCGCGGAAGGACGACGCGATGACCAGGACGGTGCGGTTCCACGAGCTCGGCGGCCCCGAGGTGCTGCGGCTGGAGGATCTGGAGGTCGGCGATCCGGGTCCGGGCGAGGTGCGGATCCGGGTGGACGCGATCGGCCTGAACAGGGCCGAGGTGCTGTTCCGGACCGGCCACTACATCGAGGAGGTGAAGCGGTTCCCCGCCCGGCTGGGCACCGAGGCCGCCGGCGTGATCGAGGCGGTCGGCGCGGGCGTCACCGGGTTCCGGCCCGGGCAGCCGGTCGGCACCGTGCCCGCGTTCTCCCAGAACGACTACGGCGTCTACGCCGAGCGGGCGATCGTGCCCGCGTCGGCGGTGATGCGCCGTCCGGAGGGGCTCGGCGCGGTCGAGGGCGCGGCGGTGTGGATGCCGTACGTGACGGCCTACGGGGCGCTGGTCGAGGTCGGCGGGATGCGCCCCGGGGACACGGTCGTGCTGAACGCGGCGTCCAGCAGCGTCGGGCTGGCCGCCATCCAGGTGGCCGACCGTGTCGGCGCCACGCCGATCGCCCTCACCCGCACCGCCGCCAAGAAGGAGGCACTGCTGAAGGCGGGCGCGGCGGACGTGATCGTCACCGAGTCCGAGGACGTCGTCGAGCGGGTGCTGGCGGCGACCGGCGACCGGGGCGCCGAGTTCGTGTTCGACGCCGTCGCCGGTCCCGGCGTCATGGACCTGGCCAAGGTGGTCGCCGACGAGGGCACGCTCCTGGTGTACGGCGCGCTGAGCGGCGAGCCGACGCCCTATCCGGGGATCGAGCTGGGCATGCCCGCGCTCAGCATGCGCACCTACACCCTGCACGAGACGACCCGCCGGCCCGAACGGCTCCGCCGTGCGGAGGCGTTCGTGGCCTCAGGGCTGCGTTCGGGCGCCTTCCGGCCCGTCGTGGACCGCACGTTCGACCTGGAGGAGATCGTCGAGGCCCACCGGTACCTGGAGTCCAACGCCCAGTTCGGCAAGATCGTCGTCACCGTCGGGCATTGAGCCGGGATCCTCGCACGGCTCAGGCTCCGGCGGGCCAGTTCGGGGAGCGACCGAGCGCCGTCAGGATCCGGTCGAGCGGGGACGCGCCCTCGGGCGCGGGCAACTCCGGGCGGAAGGAGGCGCCCGGCCCGAGCCGGTGGTCCCCGCCGGGGACGGCCAACGCGACCCGCAGCGCGTCCTCGGCCAGGTCGTCGTCCAGTTCGTACGACAGCCCGAGGGAGCGCGCGACGTCCCAGGCGTGCACCACGTAGTCGATGAAGTGGAACCCGATCGCCTGAGCGCCGGGGAACGTCGCTCCGGGCCCGACCTCGGGCAGGGCGAACGCCCGATCCAGGACGTCAGGTCCGGCGAACGCGGCGAGGACCTCCTCGGCGGCGGCGGCGTACGCGGCCACCGGATCCGCGTCGAGCGGCCGGGGCCGCCAGACCGCGAGGTCGGTGCCGCCGCCCCGCGCGGCGGCGGCGAAGCCGTGATGCTGGGCCGTCATGTGGGCGAGCAGGTCGCCGAGCGTCCAGGCCGAACACGGTGTGGGGCGGCCGAGATCGTCACGGCCCGCCTTCGCCACCACCTCGACGCTCGTCCGCACCACCCGCTCGTCCGCCGGACGTAGATCAATCGTATGCATGAGCTGATAGTAAGCAAGTTGCTTATCATCTGTCCAAGCACATCTTTGGAGACACCGTATTTTCGTGCCATGACGGAGAGCAGGGCGGCCGAAGACGGGCGGCGTGACCTGGCGGCGATGATCGTGCCGTTGGGGCGCGCCCTGATGGCGGCCGAGGCGCCGGTGCTGAGCGCCCACGACATGTCCATGTGGGCGTACTCCGTGCTGCTGGCCCTGGGCGAGGAGCCCGTCCGGACCCAGAACGCGCTGGCCCAGGCCATCGGCGCCGACAAGACCCGCATCATCGGCGTGCTCGACGGCCTCCAGGAGCGCGGGCTGATCGAGCGGCGACCCGACCCCGGCGACCGGCGGGTCCGGCTCCTCTCCCTCACCCCGGAGGGACGGCGGGTACGCGACTCCGTACAGGCCGGCATCAGAGAGCGGGAGAACCTCCTGCTCGCCCGCCTTCCGGCCGCCGACCGCGCCGCCTTCCTCCGGGCCCTGCGGACGCTGTCCAGCCTGCCGGAGGAAGAGATCGTCGATCCGGCGTCACCTCGGCGTCGCTCGGACTGACCGCTCGGGGCGGCGCAACCCGTCGAGAACGACCTGGAGCAGGTGCCGGGCCCTGGCGTCCCACTCGTCCTGCTCGAGGCGGGTCAGGTAACCGATGAGAAGGATGACGTCACGGGCGTCCACGTCGGGGCGGATGCTCCCGTCCGCCCTGCCGGCGTCGAGGAGCACGGTCAGCGCGTCGCCGATCGGGCCGAGACTGTGCGCCGAGAGGTCCCGCCAGACCGCCGCCTCGACGGCGGCGAACACTCCGCGCTTGACCCGCGCGTAGTCGACCACGCGGTCGAACCAGCGAGCCAGTGCGGTCAGCGGCTCATGCTCGGCGAGCAGCGCCGGGGCCGCCGCGACGAGCTCGCCGACGTCCTCCCGATAGACCTCGGCGAGCAGGTCCTCCCGGGTCGGGAAGTGGCGGTAGAGGGTGCCCTGGCCGACCCCCGCCTGCTTGGCGATCGCGTTGAGCCTGATCTCCTCCGCGTTCGCGATGACCTCTCGCGCGACCCGGATGATCCGTGCGCGGTTGTCGGCGGCGTCGGCCCGGCGGCGGGTTGAGTCCATCGCTCCCCTGCTCGATGCGTTGGCTAAGCGGACACGTGTCCGGTAGCGTGCAAGTCACTGCGGACACGTGTCCACTTTATGCCGGAGGGATTCCCATGACAGCCATCAGCGGCAAGGTCGTCGCCATCACCGGAGCGAGCAGCGGCATCGGCGAGGCGACGGCGCGCCTGCTCGCCGAGCGAGGGGCGGCCGTCGTCCTCGGCGCACGCCGGACGGAGCGCCTCGACGAGCTCGCCCGGGACATCCGCGACCACGGCGGGCGCGCCATCGCCTGCGCCACGGACGTCACCCGGCGCGAGGACCTGGAGGGACTCGTCGGCCGGGCCGTGGCGGAGTTCGGCCGCCTCGACGTGCTGGTGGGCAACGCCGGCATCAGCAGGCTCGGACCCGTGGCCGACCTCGACGTCGACGGCTGGTCGGCGATGATCGACGTCAACCTCCGCGGAGTGCTGCACGGCGTCGCCGCCGCGCTTCCGGTCTTCCGCCGGCAGGGCCGCGGCCACCTGGTGACCACGGTGTCGACGTCCGGCCTGAAGATCGTCCCCACCCAGGCGGTCTACGCCGCGACCAAGAACGCCGTCCGCACTCTCCTGGAAGCACTGCGGCAGGAGTCGACCGACGGCGTGGTCCGGACGACGGCGGTGTCGCCGGGCTTCGTGAACACCGAACTCACCGACTCGATCGACGACCCCCGGGCCCGTGAGCAGGCCCGCCGCACCATGGACCGGATCGCCATCCCGCCGGAGGCCGTCGCCCGCGCCATCGCCTTCGCCGTCGAACAGCCCCACGACGTGGAGATCGGCGAGGTCACCATCCGCCCGACCGTCCAGGGCTAGGGACCTGTCCGGTGGATCTCCATGACAGCACGGAGACCAGGCCGACCCCTGCCCGACAGCGGCGGATTCGTCACACCGGTCGGCCGAGCCGGCGACTGAGGGGCTCCCGGTCCGCCGCCCAAGGCGTACCGAGTGCTCGGCGACCGTGGTCCAGGACGGGAGCAAAGCCCGCGCATCTGCACCATGGGCGGGACCTTTCCCGAGCATCCGGTACAACGACACCCCCTCGCGGCAAGCGCGCCGCGACATCGTCGACGGCGCCGCTGGCCCGTACTGCCCTCATGGTGTCGTCTTCGGCGGGCAGAACTCCGCCTGGAGCACGTCCGTGAAGATGCCGATCGGATCCTCCCAGGGGCCGTCGGCCCAGTCGCCGTTGACCTCGATGACGACCAGATGCCCGCCGTCGCGGGTGCCGTAGGTGTAGGACCACGAGCCGAAGATCGCGCCGCCCATGCCCCACACCGTGGCGCCGCACGGCAGCGTGACCGAGGAGATGCCCAGCCCGTACGCCGTGTCGGGGATCCAGTCCTTGGTCGGGACCACGGTGAACATCTCTTCTTGCTGCGCGGAAGGGAGGAGCCGGCCGCCCAGGAGTGCGCCGAAGAACCGGTGGAGGTCCCCGGTCGTGGAGATCATGCCGCCCGCCGCCCAGAACATCGATGAGTCCAGTTCGGTCGCGTCGTGGATCTCGGCGTCGGGGGCGGGATTCGTCAGCTTCGTGTAGTGCCGCGGGTGTGGTCCCTGGATCGTCGGGTCGGCGCCGCTCGGCAGGTACGTCCCGTCCAGGCCGAGCGGCCGGGTGATCCGCCGGGCGATCTCGTCGGCCAGCGCCTGGCCGGTCACCCGTTCAACGATCATGCCGGCGAGGATGTAGTTGGTGTTGCCGTAACCCCAGTCCGCACCCGGTTCGAAGGCGGGTGGATGGGCCATGGCGATGTCCACGAGCAGTTCCGGGGTGTGCTTCTCGTAGCGGTTCACCATCGGGGGGTCCTCTGTGTAGCTGAAGATCCCGCTGGTGTGGTTCAGCAACCGCCGGATACCGACCTTCCCGCCCTGGTGACCGTGGCCGTGGACCATTCCCGGCAGCCATGCCTCCACGGTGTCGTCGAGGCTCAGCCCGCCCTCGGCCACGAGCTGCAGGATCACCGTGGCCACGAACGTCTTGGTGGCGCTCCCGATACGGAACCGCTCTTGCGCGGTGCGTTCGCGCCCGGTGTCGGTGTCGGCCACTCCCGCCGCGCCGAACCACCCCCCGCGGTCGTCGCGGACCTCGATGACGATGCCGGGAACGCCGCCTTCACCGACCGCCCGATCGAGCAGCCGCTGAAGGACGTCACGGTCAGCGGCCGACGAGGCCGTCGAGCCGGTTCTGGGGCGGGGCTGTGTCATGTCGACTCCTTACGGTGGCTCGAGAGGTGAGGCAAGTTACGTCTCCTTTCCTAGATCGTCAATCTTCCTGCTCGGACAACAACGCCTCTGACCAGTCATTTCTCACGAAGAGAATTGCAATGACCTGTGCTCGATTGCAACGCCTGAGGAGTCCGCCGTTGCAATGCGGTGGTCGCGACTGCATACTGCGCGAATGCCGGGAAGCAGGCTGAGCGAACAGGAGCGTCGGCGCATCGCGTCGTGGCTGGTGGAAGGGCTCGGCTACGCCGAGATGGCCAGGCGGCTGGGCAGGCCGACCTCTACCGTCAGCCGGGAGGTGGCGCGCAACAGCGGACCCGGAGGTTACCGGGCGCACCACGCCCAGCAGGCCACCGAGCGGCGTGCCCGCCGGCGCGGACCGGCCGCGCGACCGCGGGCCCCGGCCGCCGCGAACACCTACAGGCGTGACCCCGAGGCGGTCCGCGCCTTCGCGGAGGATTTCGCGGCGCTGATGGTGCAGATCGGGCTTCCCCGAATGGCCGCGCGGGTGCTCGCGCACCTCGTCACGACCGATTCCGGCGCCCTGACCTCCGCCGACCTGGTCCGGCAGCTGCAGGTCAGCCCGGCGTCGGTGTCCAAGGCGATCGGCTACCTCGTAGGTCTGGACGTCGTCCGACGCGAGCGCGCTCCTCGGCGACACCGCGAAACGTACGTCGTCGGGGGCGATGTCTGGCTCCGGGCATGGACGGCGAGCGCCCGCAAGAACGCCCTGTGGGCCGACACCGCCCGACGGGGAGTCCAGATCTTCGGCGCCACCACGCCGGCGGGAGCCCGGCTGAACGAGATGGCCCGGTTCTTCGCGCGTCTCAGCGCCACCATGGACGGCGGCCCCGGCCGAGCCGCCGTCAGCGACATACTGACCGTGCTCGCCGCACTCGTGCACGCCGGCGAGCCGCTCACGGTCGCGCAGCTCTCCACCGCGTTGGGATGGCATCCGGACCGCGTCACCAGCGCCCTGCGCGGCGCCGAACGGCATCCGGAGGTCGGCGACCCGGTCACCGTACGGGCCGTCGAGTCCGGCGCCTACGCCATCACCGCCGGAGGCCACCGGCTCACCGGGGCACAGCGCGAAGCACTCGGCGGACACCGGCAGCGGCGATCCGCGGCACCCACCGACGAGGGCCGGCCCAATGGAGTTCACCGCTGTCAGCCGGTGGGCGATTCAATGCCGGCGGCCGGGCCGTGAATTCCCGGACTACTGGGACAGAGCACTTATTCGGAGGGTGCGGCATTCCCTGGGCCCCTCCGCCTCGCGCGCCCGTCTGAGGCCGTCCTGAGGGATGTGGTCAGGCGTCCTTGATGGCGCGGGTGAACCTCACGACGCGTTCGGCCTGGACGCGGGCGGCTACTCACCGATGACGGTCTGGCCGCCCTCCACGCCGCCGCGCCGCCTCATGTCGAGAGCGTCCGAGCCCACCTGATCGACCTGCTCTCACCCGAACAGGTCCTGCAGCTCGGCGCCATCAGCGAGACGCTGCTCAAGCACCTCATCACGGCCGAGCCCGACGGCTCCTGACCGGGACACGGCGCACCACCTGAAACTCCCGGGGCCGTTCGTCTGCTCGACAGGGCCGTCGCGGTCAGGCCCTCTGCCGGTCATCTGGAAGTGACCGGACGCGGCCTCGACCCGATTCGACGGGTCCATCACCATGAGGCTGGTCGCATCCAACGCAACGGCCGGGTCGTCAAAGCACGGAGCGGGGAGTCGACGTATCGTCGGCTCCCCGCTCTGACGTGCTATTTCACGCCTTAACGGCGCCCTGAATACTGGGGCAGAGCACTTATTCGAAGGATGCAGTATTCATTCCTCTGGGTGCCGACGTAGGCCGCAGGAAGTGCTAGTGCTGCGGAAGTACGGAACCATCGGCCTCCGTCGGCTCGCCGGCGCCTCCCGACTTTGGATGCGAGGAGGCACTCGGCGACCGCAGCACGGTGGCCGCGATGAGGAAGCCGGCGACGAGGAGCCCGGTCGCGACGCCGAACGACAGGTGGTAGCCACCGGTCAGTGCCGCAGGGGTGCTCTTGTGGCCGGCGAGCAGGCTCTGCGTACGCGAACTCGCCAGCGTGGCCAGTACCGCGACACCGAGGGCACCCCCGACCTGCTGCGTGGTGTTGAGCAGCCCGGAGGCGAGGCCCGAATCGCCGCGTGTGGCGCCCGACATGGCCAGCCCAACGACCGCCGGAAGCGCCAGGCCCGCGCCGGCTCCGAGCAGTACCACGGCCGGCAGGACGTCCGCGGTGTAGGTCACGTGCACGGGAAGGCGGGCGAGCAGCACGAGCGCAGCCGCGGTGCACACCAGCCCCGACAGCAGGACGGTACGCCCGCCGAACCGTGTCATCAGCCGGGCGGAGAACCCGAGTGAGATGATCGCGATCACGACGGGTCCGGGCAGGTAGGCGAGGCCGGTTTCGACGGCGCTGTATCCGTTGACCGCTTGCAGATAGAGCGCGAAGAGGAACTGGAACCCGAACAGTGCGGCCACGAAGAGGACCTGCACGACGTTGGCCCCCCAGAGCTGACGTGACCGGAAGACGCGCAGTGGCAGCAGTGGGCTTCTCGCTCTCGCCTGACGCAGGACGAACCCGGTGAGCAGGACGATCGACAGGGCGCCGAAGCCGAGCGTGTGCATCGAGGCCCAGCCGCTTTCCTCGGCCTTGTTGATGGTGTAAACGAGCAGCATCAGGCCTCCGGTGACCAGGAACGCGCCCACCAGGTCGGCTCCCCCGCCGAAGCCGAGCCCGCGGTCGGTCTCGAAGAGGCGTACGGCCAGGGCCACGATGACGATCCCGATGGGCACGTTGATGAAGAAGATCGAATGCCAGCCGGCGGCCTGGGTGAGCGCACCACCCGCGATGACGCCGATCGAGCCTCCCGCCGCGGCCACGAAGCTGAAGACCCCGATCGCCCTGGCCTGCTCACGCGGCTCGGTGAACATCGTCACGATCATTCCAAGGGTCACGGCGCTGGCCATCGCGCCACCGATGCCCTGGACGAACCGTCCGGCTATCAACAGCTCCTGGCTACCCGACAGGCCGCAGAGCAGCGATGCGGTGGTGAATACCGTCATGTCGCCGAGAAACATCCGCTTGCGGCCGATGAGGTCGCCGAGCCGTCCGGACAGGAGCAGTAGGCCACCGAATGCGATCATGTAGGCGTTGACGAGCCAGGCGAGGCCGGTCTGTGAAAAGTGCAGCCCCTTGCCGATGGTGGGCAACGCCACGGTGACGACGCTCCCGTCGAGGACGATCATCAGCGTCCCCGCGCAGAGCACATAGAGGGCCCACCAGCGCATGCGGTCGGTACGAACGGTGATCTCGACCACGAGTCCCCCCTTCTTCCTAAGTGGATGACTTGTTACAGGAGCCATCATTTGTGACCATGAAGGTCGGCGGAAGAAGGCACATTCATGGTTCAGCGGAACATCGATGTATCAGAGCAGGTCAGCGACTCGACGGCGTGCACGGTGCTACAGGTTCTCGAACGGGTCAGCGGCAAATGGGCCATCGGGATCTTGCTCGAGGCCGCTCGCGGGCCGGTGCGCTTCACAGAGTTGGAACGGGCGGTCAAGGGCATCAGCCGCCGCATGCTGACACTCACCCTGCGCAATCTGGAGCGTGACGGCCTCCTCGTCAGGACCGTCTACCCGACGGTGCCACCCAAGGTCGAGTACACCGCCACCGACATGGCACGGGAGCTCTATGAACTCCTGATGCCACTCACCTCGTGGGCGGAGCGGCACCGCGCCGCGATCGCCGATGCACGCGCCGTCTACGACCGCACCGCGTAACGCCGAGAGCGGCGGAGCCGAGTAACCGACTCCACCGCTC
The DNA here is from genome assembly GCF_039542035.1 of Actinoallomurus liliacearum. Lineage (NCBI taxonomy): Bacteria > Bacillati > Actinomycetota > Actinomycetes > Streptosporangiales > Thermomonosporaceae > Actinoallomurus > Actinoallomurus liliacearum. The sequence continues at coordinate 139,161 of NZ_BAABHJ010000006.1, read as the reverse complement.
TGACCACGATATTCACGCCCGGAGGGCGCCCGTTTTCAGCTGCAGCCGCTGGTGGAGCCGCAGCCCTCGCAGACGTAGCAACTGCCGGCCGGGCGCATCTTCGTGCCGCAGGTGAGGCACAGCGGCGCGTCCGCCGTACGGCCCTGGTGGCTCTCGATCAGCTCGGTCGAGGAGTGCACCTCGGCGGGCGCCTCCGGCTCCTTGGCCTTCGGCTGCTCGACCGGCACCGACTGGGCCAGCGACTCGCGCTCGACGTCCTCCTCGGCGTGCAGCGTGGCCGGGTCCTGGCCCGCCGCCTGCGCCGTGCGCTCCTCGGCGGAGAAGATCCCCAGCTCGGCGCGCGTCTCGTACGGCAGGTGGTCGAGGGCGAGGCGACGGAAGATGTAGTCCATCATCGAGGTCGCCATCCGGATGTCCGGGTCGTCGGTCATGCCCGCCGGCTCGAACCGCATGTTGGTGAACTTCTCGACCCACGTCTCCAGCGGCACGCCGTACTGGAGGCTGATGGAGATCGCCATCGAGAAGGCGTCCATGACCCCGGCGAGCGTGGAGCCCTGCTTGCCGAGCTTGAGGAACACCTCGCCGAGCCCGTTGTCCGGGTAGCGGGAGGCGGTCATGTAGCCCTCGGCGCCGCCGACGGAGAACCGGGTGACGGTCGCGGTCCGCTGCTTGGGCAGGCGGGTCCGGACCGGGCCGCGGTCGACCACCGGGGCCGGCGCCGGCGCCTCCTCGACCTTCTCCTCGGTCTTCTTCTTGGCCGCGGACAGCGGCTGGCCGACCTTGCAGTTGTCGCGGTAGATCGCCAGGGCCTTGAGGCCGAGCTTCCAGCCCTCGAAGTAGATCTTCTCGACGTCCTCGACGGTGGCCTGCTCCGGCATGTTCACGGTCTTGGAGATCGCGCCGGACAGGAACGGCTGCACCGCGGCCATCATCCGCACGTGGCCCATCGGGCTGATCGCCCGCTCGCCCATCGCGCAGTCGAAGACCTCGTAGTGCTCGAGGCGCAGGCCGGGCGCGTCGACGACGTGGCCGTGGTCGGTGATGTACTCGACGATGGCCTCGATCTGCTCCTGCTGGTAGCCGAGCTTCTTCAGGGCGCGCGGCACGGTGTTGTTGACGATCTGCATCGAGCCGCCGCCGACCAGCTTCTTGTACTTGACCAGCGCCAGGTCGGGCTCGATGCCCGTCGTGTCGCAGTCCATCATGAGGCCGATCGTGCCGGTGGGCGCCAGCAGCGACGCCTGGGCGTTGCGGTAGCCGTTCTTCTCGCCGACCTTGAGGCACTGCCGCCACTGCCTGGTGGCCTCATTGTGGATGGACTTGTCCATCGCGTCGAGCGTGCGGATCTCGTCGTTGGCGACCGCGTGCTTGCGCATGACGCGCTGGTGCGCGTCGGCGTTGCGGGCGTAGCCGTCGTACGTGCCGACCGCGCCGGCCAGCTCGGCGGAGCGGCGGTAGGCCACGCCGGTCATCAGCGAGGTGATGGTCGCGGCGAGCGAACGCCCGCCCTCGGAGTCGTACGCGTGGCCGGTCGCCATCAGCAGCGCGCCGAGGTTGGCGTAGCCGATGCCGAGCTGGCGGTACGCCCGGGTCGTCTCACCGATCTTCTCGGTCGGGAAGTCCGCGAACGTGATGGAGATGTCCATCGCGGTGATGATCAGCTCGCTGAGCTTGACGAACCGCTCGACGTCGAAGGTGTTGTCGTCGTTCAGGAACTTCAGCAGGTTGATGCTGGCGAGGTTGCAGGACGAGTTGTCCAGGCTCATGTACTCCGAGCAGGGGTTGCTCGCCGTGATGCGCCCGGTCTCGGGGTTGGTGTGCCAGTCGTTGATCGTGTCGTCGTACTGGATGCCGGGGTCCGCGCACTCCCAGGCCGCCTGGGCGAGCTTGCGGAACAGGCCCTTGGCGTCGACCTGGCTGATGACCTCGCCGGAACGGCGGGAGCGCAGGCCGAAGGAGTCGCCGGACTCCACCGCGCGCATGAAATCGTCGGAGACGCGGACGGAGTTGTTGGCGTTCTGGTACTGGACGCTGACGATGTCCTTGCCGCCCAGGTCCATGTCGAAGCCGGCGTCGCGCAGGGCGCGGATCTTGTTCTCTTCGCGCGCCTTGGTCTCGATGAACTCCTCGACGTCCGGGTGGTCGACGTCGAGGACGACCATCTTCGCCGCCCGGCGGGTCGCGCCACCGGACTTGATCGTCCCGGCGGAGGCGTCGGCGCCGCGCATGAACGACACCGGGCCGCTCGCGGTGCCGCCGGAGGACAGCAGCTCCTTGCTGGAGCGGATGCGGGAGAGGTTGACCCCCGACCCGGAGCCGCCCTTGAAGATGACGCCCTCTTCCTTGTACCAGTCCAGGATCGACTCCATCGTGTCGTCCACGGACAGGATGAAGCACGCGCTGACCTGCTGCGGCGAGGCGGTGCCGACGTTGAACCAGACCGGCGAGTTGAAGCTGAAGACCTGGTTGACCAGGGCGTGCTTCAGCTCGTGGTCGAAGATCTCGGCGTCCTCCTCGGACGCGAAGTAGCCGTTCTTGCGGCCGGTCTCGGTGTACACCCCGACGACCCGGTCGACCAGCTGCTTGAGGCTCGACTCGCGCTGCGGCGTGCCGACCGCGCCGCGGAAGTACTTCGAGGTGACGATGTTGACCGCGTTGACGGACCAGGTGTCGGGGAACTCGACACCCTTCTGCTCGAAGTTCACCGACCCGTCACGCCAGTTGGTCATGACGACGTCCCGGCGCTCCCACCGGACATCGTCGTACGGGTGGACGCCCGGCCGCGTGAAGACGCGCTCCATCTTCAGACCCCTGCGACCCGCCTTGCCCCGACGGGCTGAGCCGCTCACCGTCTCCGTCATGACATCCCCCTTCTCGGGCACACCAGGCCCACCTCCAGGATTACCCGTACAGCCCGCGGTCCGGGCGCCGCCCTAGGAACGGGCGTCGCCGCCGGACGCCGCGCGCAGCGATTCGATTTCCTTGGCGAAGTCGTCGAGCGTCTCGAACCCCCGGTAGACGGAGGCGAATCGCAGGTACGCGACCTCGTCGAGTTCACGGAGCGGGCCGAGGATCGCCAGCCCGACCTGGTGCGAGGGAATCTCGGCGTTCCCGGTCGCCCGGATCGCCTCCTCGACCCGCTGGCCGAGCATGGCCAGGGCGTCCTCGTTGACGGGACGGCCCTGACACGCCCGGCGCACTCCGGCGATGATCTTGTCCCGGGAGAACGGCTCGGTCACGCCACTGCGCTTGGCGACCATCATGAGCACCGTCTCCTGGGTGGTGAAGCGGCGGCCGCACTCGGGACACGAACGACGGCGCCGGATGGCGGCTCCGTCGTCGGCCGTGCGACTGTCGATGACCCTGCTGTCGGTGTGTCGGCAGAACGGGCAGTGCATGGCTCCGGACTCCCTCCCCTGACAGCGGGTCACGCGCGAACTGCGCGAACCTCACCTCGTAACCACAACCTATGGTGAACTACATCCATGTAACTACTAGATGTTGGGGTCCAACCGTAGAGCCCGGCCGGGTGCATCGCAACCCGCATGGGGCACCCGGCGAGAAGACGCCGCTCACATGGCGATCCGCCGCCCTCATCGGCGTGTCGGACCCTCCCACCCGGGGGCGGCGATCGGCCGCTTCGACCCCGTACATCCTGGATCACCTGCGGAAACGCGACCGACGCCCGTCGCGGTGAGGTCGATCACATCCCGGCCGGCGGCCGGGCGGGTGCGGGCGTCGCGCGCCCCCCAAGACTGCCACGAGCGCGCCGGCGCCGCGTCGGCGGGCACCCCCTCGCGCCGGCCGCGCGAGAGCGCCGATCACGACGAGGCGGCAAGGCGCGGCCGCCAATGGCGCGCCATCCTTCCGCGAGCCCGGCCCGGGAATTACCCTCGAACGTATGTGCGAACTAAACGCGACATACCCCGGACCGCAAAATTCCACATTTTTCGAACACCTGTTTGATCATTTCCCGCAGAAGCGATAACGTCCCACTACGGGACCGAAATACCGGCGGCGACGCGTCACCGGGAAGACAGCCATCGGAGACACCATGAGCAAGGTTCGGGAAATGCCCGACGGCCCGGGCGACGAGAGCGGCCTGACCGTCCGTCAGCGCAAGGTGCTGGAAGTGATCAGAGACTCGGTGCAGCGGCGCGGCTATCCGCCGTCGATGCGGGAGATCGGCGAGGCCGTCGGCCTGACCAGCACCTCCAGCGTGTCCCACCAGCTCCGGACCCTGCAGCGCAAGGGCTTCCTACTGCGCGACCCCAACCGGCCGCGCGCGGTCGTCGTCCGCATGCCCGGATCTCCGGCGATCGCCGCCGAGGCCGACGGCGAGTCGTACGAGGTCGCCAACGGTCAGGAGGCCCCAACGCGGCCGGCGCCCGCCTACGTCCCGCTCGTCGGGCGCATCGCGGCCGGTGGTCCGATCCTCGCCGAGGAGGCCGTGGAGGACGTCTTCGCGCTGCCGCGGCAGCTCGTCGGCGAAGGCACCCACTTCCTGCTCAACGTCACCGGTGACTCGATGATCGAGGCGGCCATCGCCGACGGCGACTGGGTCGTCGTGCGCCAGCAGCCCGTCGCGGAGAACGGCGACATCGTGGCGGCGATGATCGACGGCGAGGCCACCGTCAAGACACTCAAGCGCCGCGACGACAAGGTCTGGCTGATGCCGCACAACCCGGCGTACGACCCGATTCCCGGCGACGACGCGACCATTCTCGGGCGCGTGGTGGCGGTCCTGCGGAAGATGTGATCCCGCCCGGGATCCCCGGCGGCGACGCGGCCGCTCCGGGGCGCACGGTGGCGGTCCCACGGAATACGTGATCAGCCCCGGTTCGATGCCACGACACCGAACCGGGGCTAAGGCGTGTCCGACGAATCCCCGTCGGACACGCCCTGGCGCCGATCAGGCGGGCACGATGTTCACGATCTTCGGAGCGCGCACGACGACCTTGCGGACGCCCCGGTCGCCCAGGGCCGCCCTGACCTTCTCCGACTCCAGCGCCAGGCGCTCCAGGTCGCTCTCGGCGATGTCCGGGGACACCTCCAGGCGGTCGCGGACCTTGCCCGCCACCTGGACCACGCAGGTCACCGACTCCTGGACCAGCAGCGCGGGCTCGGCCGTCGGCCAGCCGGCCTTGACCACCGGAGCCGTACGGCCCAGCCGCTCCCACATCTCCTCGGCGGTGTACGGCGCGACCAGCGACAGCATGACCGCCAGGGTCTCGGCGGCCTCCCGGACCGCCGGGTCGCCGGCGCCCGCCCCCGTGTCGATGGCCTTGCGCGCCGCGGAGGTCAGCTCCATCATCCGGGCGATCGCCACGTTGTAGCGGTGCGCCTCGACCAGCCGGGTGACCTCGTCGATCGTCCGGTGCGTCACCTTGCGCAGCTCGACGTCGCCGGTCGCCGGGTCGGCGCCCGGCGCGGACGTCACCTCGGCGGCCACGCGGAAGACCCGCGCCAGGAACTTCACCGACCCCGACGGCGACACGTCCGCCCAGTCGATGTCATCCTCCGGCGGCCCCGAGAACAGCATCGTCAGCCGCACGGCGTCGACGCCGTACTCGGCGATCTGCTCGCCCAGGTCGACCAGGTTGCCGGTCGTCTTGGACATCGCGGAGCCGTTCAGGATGACCTGGCCCTGGTTGACCAGCCGCTTGAAGGGCTCGGTGAAGTCCACCAGGCCCATGTCGTACAGCACCTTGGTGAAGAACCGCGCGTACAGCAGGTGCAGGATGGCGTGCTCGACACCACCGGTGTACTGGTCGGCCGGCATCCACCGGCGCACCTTCTCGGCGTCGAACGGGCCGTCCTCGTACCCCGGCGAGCAGTACCGCAGGAAGTACCAGGAGGAGTCGACGAAGGTGTCCATCGTGTCGGTGTCGCGCTTGGCCGCGCCGCCGCACTTGGGGCACGGGACGTTGACCCAGTCGGCGGCGGCCGCCAGCGGTGAGACGCCCTTCGGGGCCAGGTCGGCGCCGCGCAGGTTGTCCGGCAGGCGCACGGGCAGCTGGTCGTCCGGGACCGGGACCTCGCCGCACGCGTCGCAGTGGATGATCGGAATGGGCGTGCCCCAGAACCGCTGCCGGGAGATCAGCCAGTCGCGCAGCCGGTAGTTGACGGCGGCCTTGCCCAGACCCTTCTCCTCCAGGATCTCGACGATCCGCGGGATGGCGGTGGACTTGGTCAGGCCGTCCAGGGGACCCGAGTTGACCAGCTCGCCCTCGCCGGGGGTCGCGGCCCCGGTCTCACCCGGGTCCGCCTCGCCGGTGTGCACGACGACGCGGACCGGCAGGCCGAACCTGCGGGCGAAGTCCAGGTCGCGCTGGTCGTGGGCGGGCACCGCCATGATCGCGCCGTGGCCGTACTCGGCCAGGACGTAGTCGGAGGCCCACACGGGGATGCGCTCGCCGTTCACCGGGTTGATCGCGTAGCGGCCCAGGAAGACGCCGGTCTTCTCCTTGTCGGTGGCCAGCCGCTCGATCTCCGTCTCGCGGCGGACCGCGTCCCGGTAGGTCTCGAACTCCGCGCGCTGCTCCGGCGCGACGATCTCGTCGGCCAGCGGGGCGTCGGCGGCGACGACGAAGAAGGTCGCGCCGTACAGGGTGTCCGGCCTGGTGGTGTAGACGGTGATCGGCTCCGCGCGCCCCTCGATCTGGAAGGTGACGTCGGCGCCCTCGGAGCGGCCGATCCAGTTGCGCTGCATCAGCAGCACCCGCTCGGGCCACTCCAGCTCCGCCATGTCGGCCAGCAGCCGGTCGGCGTACTCAGTGATCTTGAAGTACCACTGCGTCAGGACGCGCTTCTCGACCACCGCGCCGCACCGCTCGCAGTGCCCGTTGACGACCTGCTCGTTGGCCAGCACGGTCTGGTCGTTCGGGCACCAGTTGACCTGGCCGCCCTTGCGGTACGCCAGGCCGCGCTCGTAGAAGCGCAGGAACAGCCACTGGTTCCAGCGGTAGTACTCCGGGTCGGAGGTGTGCAGCCGGCGCGACCAGTCGAAGGAGGCCGCGTAGCGCTTGAAGGACTCCGCCTGGGTGTCGATGTTGGTGTACGTCCACTCGGCGGGGTGGGAATTGCGCTTGATCGCGGCGTTCTCGGCCGGCAGGCCGAAGGAGTCCCAGCCGATGGGGTGCAGGACGTTGAAGCCCTTCTGGAGCCAGTACCGCGCCACCACGTCGCCGATCGCGAACGCCTCGGCGTGACCCATGTGGAGGTCGCCGGAGGGGTATGGGAACATGTCCAGCGCGTACTTGCGAGGCCGCTCGTCGGCGGGGTCCTCGCTCGCCGCGAAGGGCTTCAGCTCCTCCCACCGGGCCTGCCACTTGTCCTGGATCGTCCGTGGGTCGTAGTTCTCGTCGGCGCCTGTCATGGTTCCTCGTCTGATTCGCACGGCTTCGGCTGGCGGTGAACCGTGCCCCTGGCATGAGAACGCCCCTCACGCAGGAGGGGCTGCCGCGTCGACGGCTCGGGTCAACGCGGCCGGCTGAGGAGCAGCCGAGATCGCATACCTCAAGACTATCGCAGACGCAAGGACGCCGGGCGCGGCGCGTCAGACGGTGTACGGCAGGTGCTTGATGCCGTTGATGAAGTTGGACAGCAGGCGGTCGGGCTCACCCGTGGCGCGGATGCCCGGAGCCCGGCGGAACAGTTCCCGGAACATCACGGTGATCTCCCGGCGGGCCAGGTGGGCGCCGAGACAGAAGTGCGGGCCGGGGCCGCCGAAACCGACGTGCGGATTGGGATCGCGGGTGATGTCGAAGACGTCCGGGTCGGTGAAGACGGTCTCGTCCCGGTTGGCCGACCAGTAGTAGAGCAGCAGCTTGTCGCCGGCCTTGAACTCGCGGCCGTTCAGCTCGGTGTCACGGGTCGCGGTGCGCCGCATCCAGATGACCGGCGAGGCGTACCGCACGATCTCCTCCACCGCGCCCGGGATGTACCGCTCGAAGTCCGACGCGAGCAGCTCCCGCTGCTCCGGGTACCGGGTGAGCAGGTGCAGGCCGTGGGCGATGGCGTTGCGGGTGGTCTCGTTGCCGGCGACGACGAGGAGGATGAAGAACGAGCCGAGCTCCTGGTCGGTCAGCGACTCGCCGTCGATGTTGGCGTTCACCAGCGCGGAGGTGAGGTCGCCGGTCGGCTCCTCGCGGCGCCTGCGGCCGAGCTCCTCGACGAGGTCCTTCAGCGTCTGCCCCGCCTCGAGGAGCTGCAGCGCGACCTGGTCGGCCTCCTCGGAGACGAACTCGGTGTCGGCGCCGGCGAGGATGATGTTGGAGTTGTCGAAGACGGTCTTGTAGTGCGCCTCGTCGATGCCCATCAGGTCACAGATGATCTTCAGGGGGAGTCGGGCGGCGACGTCGGTGACGAAGTCGCCGCCGCCCTTGACGAGGACCTCCTCGACGACCTGTTCGGCGACGGCCTGGACCTGGTCCTCGAACCGCTGGATCATGCGCGGCGAGAACGCGCGCGAGACGATCCGGCGGATCTTGGCATGCCGCGGGTCGTCCATGTTGATCATGGAGCCGAAGTACTCGCCCAGGTCGGCCGGCATGTCGTTGATGTTGATCGCGCCCTGCCCGGAGCAGAAGTCGGCCGGCCGGCGCGAGGCCTCGACGACGTCCGCGTGGGTGACCAGCGCGTAGTACCCGGGCCCCGCCGGCACGAACGACAGCTCCGGCTCCCGGAAGAACGCCGGCCGCGGCAGCCCCCGCAGCGTCCGGAACGCCGCGTGACGCTCGTCGAGCGGGCGCGCCCAGAAATCCCACTCGGTCAGATCGATCCCGTCGGGCCGGGTCTTCTCCACGCCGCTCCTCCTCGACTAGAACGCGATTCTGCTCCATTCTGCCAAAGTAAGCACTTACACCGCACCGGTTCGTACGGGTCCATCGTCGGCCAGCCAGTCCAGGATCAGCCGCTCGACCTCCCCGGGCCGCTCCAGGTGCGCGAAGTGCCCGGCGCCGGCGACGATCGCCGACCGCGAACCGGGCGGGAGATGCCCGTCGACGTCGCGGGCGAGCCCGGCGTCCAGGCAGCCGTCGGCCGCCCCGTGCAGATACAGGGTCGGCCGCTCGCCGACGCGTTCGGCCGCCTCCTGTTCGGCGGCGTACGCGGGCAGGTGCCGGGACGGGTCGAGCATCGCCCGGTAGTAGCCGATGGCGGCGGCCAGGTTCTCCGGGTCGCGGAGGCACTCTTTGACCTGGGCGACGTCGCGGGTGGCGTCGTAGCCCGGCGACCAGTCCGCCCACAGGCCGTCGAGGAACGCCATGTCCTCCATCAGCACCGCCGTCTCGGCCAGCGGCGTCTGGAACAGGAAGATGTAGAAGGACCGCTTGAGCTGCGCGTAGTCGAAGAAACTCGACAGCATGGCCCCGAACGGCGGGAGCGCCATGGCCACCGCCCGCCGCCAGCGCTCCGGGGCGTGCGCGACGGCGGCGTAGGTCGCGGCGGCGCCCCAGTCGTGTCCGATGAGCACCGCGTCGGCGTCCCCGCCGAACGCCTCGTGCAGGGCGTTCGCGTCGGCCGCCAGCGCGCCGACCTGGTAGGCGCCGTCCTTCGGCACGTCCGTGGGCGCGTAGCCGCGCAGGAACGGCGCGACCGCGTGGTAGCCGGCGTCGGCCAGCGCGGGGAGCAGATGCCGCCAGGTGTGCGCCGAGTCGGGGAAGCCGTGCAGGCACAGCGCGAGCGGCCCGCTGCCGGCCTCGAGGTAGCCGAAGCTCAGGCCGTTCGCCTGGATCGTCGCGATCTCCGTCATGAGGCCGACACTAAGCCGCCGCCGCCGACCCGTCACGCCCTCCGGCGCGTCCCGAAGTGGTCGCGGCGCACGCCGCGACCACCCGTCACCGCGGCCGACCCGCGACCACCCGTCACCGCCGCCGACGGTCAGCCGGCGGTCAGCCGGCCGTCGGCGGCTCGAACGCAGGCCGCAGCGGCATGTCGGAGCGGCCGTTCTCCCCCAGCTTGACGCCGAGCACCTGGTGCAGCTGGATCCAGTTCAGGTCGAACCCGAGCCGCGAGCCGGCCATGTACAGCCGCCACACGCGCGCGGTGCCCTCCCCGACCTCGGCGACCGCCTCGTCCCAGTGGTCGTCGAGGTTGCGGCACCAGCCGGTCAGGGTCTTGGCGTAGTGCTCGCGGAGGTTCTCCTCGTGCCGGATCTCGAAGCCGGCGTCGTTCATCCGCGAGATCAGCCAGCCCGGCCCCTCCAGCTCGCCATCGGGGAAGACGTACCGGTTGATGAAGCCTTCCTCGCGGATCGACGGCTCGCTGTCGTCGGGGCGGGTGATGCAGTGGTTCAGCATCCGGCCGCCCGGCTTGAGCTTGCCGTACAGGAACGAGAAGTAGCCGGGGACGTTCGCCTTGCCGATGTGCTCGGTCAGGCCGATCGAGCTGACGGCGTCGAAGCCGTCCTCCTTGACGTCGCGGTAGTCGAGGTGGCGGACCTCGGCGAGCTCTGACAGCCCCGCCTCGGCGATCGCCTTCTGCGCCCACTCGGCCTGCTGCTTAGACAGCGTCACGCCGAGCGCCTTCACGCCGTACTCCCGCGCGGCGTGCATGACCATGCCGCCCCAGCCGCAGCCGACGTCGAGCAGCCGCATGCCCTCGCGGAGCCCGAGCTTGCGCGCCACGAGGTCGAACTTGTGGAACTGCGCCTGCTCCAGCGTCGCGTCCTCCGAGGGGAAGCACGCGCAGGTGTAGGCCATCGACGGGCCGAGCACCCACTCGTAGAAGGTGTTCGAGACGTCGTAGTGATGGGAGATCGCCTTCGCGTCGCGGCGCTTGGAATGCCGCAGTCCCGACAGGAGTGGCACGCGGGCCGGCCGTACCTCCTGCGGCGGCGGGTCGAGACGCGTCAGCGCGGCGGCGCGCAGCAGCGGGTCGCCCAGGATGCCGCGCAGCAGGATCCTCTTGTCGGCCCAGCTCAGTTCGCCGAGGGCCGACTGCATCCGGAACAGTGCCGTGTGCATGTCCCCGTGCACGTCGAGGTACCCCGCGACGTACGCGCGGGCCAGCCCCAGCGCACCCGGCGCGTGGGCGAGGTAGGACACCGCGTACGGCGATCTGACCTCCACCCTGACGTCCGCGCCGAGAGCTCCGGCGCGACTGTCGTCGTATGCCCGGAACTCCACCTGTGCGTCGCGTCCGACGACGCGTTCGAAAGCCTCCGCCAGCTTCATCTTCACCTGCCCCGTACGGTTTTGTCGTAGAGATCCAGCAGCCGCCGCTCCGGGTCGTATTCCTCCTTCAACGTGCGATAGGTAGCGCCGTCGTAGTGCCGCCAGAAGTCCTCACGCGTATAGAACGCCGTCGAGTACAGCGATTTGTGGCCGTCGAGGCGGGCGACCTCGCGCTCGATCAGCCGGTTGTGGTGTTCGGGCAGCCGACCGGGTTTCTGCGGCACCGTCCCCCAGAAGCCCACGTTGACGTACGTCCGTCCGGGCTCGAGGGGGTACAGCGGCCACTTGTCCTGTGCCCGCAGCGGGCACAGCCACACCGGGCTCATGCCGATCTCACGGTGGAAGAACTCGAGAAACTCGGGCAGCCGCTCCACCGGCACCTCGACGTCCTGGATGACGTCCTCGCGCGGCGGCCGGCCGAGCCAGCGGTCGACCCGCGCCGACGTCTGCAGGCGCTTGTCGAGCGCGACCAGCCGGCGGTAGACGTCGGAACGCTTCTTGGACGCCGGCCAGGCCCGGCGCACGAGGGGATGCTGCGCGCCGAACGCGCGCGAGCACCAGAACCAGTCGGTGTCCCACCGCCAGAGGTAGTCGTGCGTCGTCAGAGCGTCGGTCGGCGGGCCGTCCGGCCGCAGCCAGCGCGGCGTGACGAACCGGTCGCGGATCGACCGGTAGTAGATCCCCTGCCCCGTGTAGTCGGAGACGCGCTCGGCCGTGTCGGCGAACCGGCCCAGCGTGAGGTACAGCTCATCCCCGCCGAACACCGTGCCGTCGATGAAGTCCACCTCGGCACCGAGCTCGTCGATGGCCTCCACGCACTCCTGCGCGGAGGAGAACCGCACGTGCCACAGCGCGACGTACGGCTTGACCGGCTGCAACTTGATCTTGAGGCGCAGGGCGTACCCGAGCGTCCCGTACGAGTTCGGGAAGCCGTAGAACAGGTCGCGGTGCTCGTTGTCCGGGGTCGCGGTGACGACCTCGCCCGCGCCGGTGAGGATCTCCATCTCCAGCACGGACTCGTGCGGCAACCCGTTGCGGTACGACGACGACTCGATGCCGAGCCCCGTCACCGCGCCGCCCAGGGTGATCGTCTTGAGCTGCGGGACGACGAACGGCATCAGGCCGTACGGCAGGGTCGCGTCGACCAGGTCCTCGTACGTCGTCATGCCCTGGACGTCGGCGACGCGGGCTTCGGGGTCCACGCTCAGGACCTTGTCGAAGCCGCTGACGTCGAGGCCGGGCGCCTGGATCTCGTCGCGGAACCGGAACAGGTTCGAGGTGCGTTTCGCCAGCCGGACCGGTGCGCCCTCCGGGATGGCCCGGTAGGACGCCAGGAGCCTCTCGACCGCGGTTTGGTGACCTGTCACCTGTCGATCTTCTCATCCCGGCATCCGGCGGCACAGCCAGGGCACGCCCGATACGCGGCGTGATCGGGTCAGTGCACCAGCCGGAGGGTGAACGGGTACCGGAACGCCGTGCCCACGAGCGCCAGCAGCGCGGCGACCCCGCAGACGATCCAGGTGACCGCGTACGCGATCCCCCCGATGCCGAAGGTCACGACCGTCAGCAGCAGCAGCGTGAGCTGGAAGTTGAGGGCCTCGACGATGTGCCTGCGGACGTACGGCGACCGCCGGGCGCGCGTGCACAGCATGACGAGCGGTCCCAGGAAGAGGGTGGTGGCGCCGAGGACGTGCGCGAGCGCGGCCAGCACGCGCTGTTCGGCGGTCGGCTCGCCGACCGGCGCCGGCGCCCGGTGCGCCGCGGGCACGGGCGACAGGTCCGCCAGCACCGCGTCCAGGTCGGCCCGTGTCCTGGCCGTCATCGCGAGATGCAGCCGCAGGTCGAGTTCTTCCTTGTCGAGGCGGCCTTCGGCGAAGGCCTGCTGCAGCCGGTCGACGATCGGCTCGCGTTCGGCGGCGGAGACGCGCAGCGCGCCGGTCGGTGTGGAGATGGTCATGCCATCGATCGTGCGCCGCGCCCGATTCCGAATCCATCCGGGAAACCCCTGATCCGTCCCTGGGGCGATCCCCCGGTCCGGCGGGTCACCCCCTGGGTGCGGCGGGTGCCCGCGTTGTGGCCGGGCCACCCGAGGGATGCGCGCTGCTCGGGTTCGCCGCGCCGCTCGGGTGCGAAGCGGCCTTCGTCCGCGGGCTCTTCGGCCGGGGCACGGGCCCGTCGAAGTAGGTCTCCCCCGGCTTCAGCGACCGCGCGCCGAACAGCTCGGGCACGGTGACGAACGTGAAGCCGCGTCGCGACAGACCGGCCAGGATCTTCGGCACGGCGTTCACCGTCGTCGGGTGGATGTCGTGCATCAGGATGATGTCGCCCGGGTGTGCCCAGGACACCGCGCGGTGCGTGACGATCGCCGAGTTCCGGTCCAGCCAGTCGTTCGTGTCGACGCTCCAGAGGATCTGCGCCATGCCCATGCGGCGCGCCACCGCCGCCACTTGCCGGTCCGTCGCGCCGTACGGCGGCCGCATCAGGACGGTGCCGTGGCCGGACGCCCGGCGGATCTCACCGAGGGTGCGCGTCAGCTGGGAGCGGATGGCGCCGTCGGACAGCGAGCTGAGCGACGGGTGCGACCAGGTGTGGTCGCCGACCACGTGGCCCTCGGCGAGCTCACGGCGGACGAGCGCCTCGCGGCCGCGGATGTTGCCGCCGATGAGGAAGAAGGTGACCTTGACGTGCCGGGCGGCGAGCATGTTCAGCAGCTTGGCGGTGTACGGGCCCGGGCCGTCGTCGAACGTCAGCGCGATGCACTTGACCTTGCGGCAGTCGACCCGCGGCTTGGGCGCCACGGCCTTGGCGCCGGGGAGCTGGGCGAGGTACCGCAGGCGCGCGATGAGGTCGTTCGCCGGGGCGTGGGCCGCCGCGGCGTTCGCCGGGCCGTGTGACGCCGTGGTGGGCGGGCCGCCCACGGGACGCGACCTCGACCGGCCGAGCGGCCCGGTGGGCGGTGCGGCACGGGAGGCGGATCGGCCGGTCGCCGTCTCCGGGATGGGCGGGCCGACGGTCCCACCCGTGCCCCGCGCGGGGCCGGCCGGGTGGGTTCCGAGGCCGCTGAGCCACCCGAGCCCGAGTACGGCCGCGGCGATCACGAGGGCCTTGCGGACGGTCCTCGACGACATGACGAAGCTCATCGGACCCCCCATTAGTACCTGACGCGCGACACGGCACACCTTAGTTCCATATTCCCCTTGCGGTTTCGTAGTCGGTCAAATAGCGACAAACGCGTGGTGTCATCACTTGGAACCCTGCAGGATAGATCGGCGTTGAAGACGTGACGAATCGCGCGATCCACCGCAAGAAGCCGCCAGGGCACGGGGGGCGGGAAGCGCGACGGGCTCTTGGGGAGGACGTCCGATGAGGTGGGGCGATCGCTTCGGAATTCGCCGCCGGCGGGGTGACAGGGTGACCGTTCTGGACCGGGAGGCGACGAACGCCGACATCGAGTCGCTCAGGGCCTTTGCCCGGAGTCGCAAGGGCGTGGAGTTCTACGTCGAACCCGAGACTTTCGCCACCGACACCACCGCCGTGGCGATCGCCGCCGACGGCGAGTGGACCCGCCGCCGCGTCGGCTCACCGCGGGTCATCCACAAGGTCGCCCGCGACCTGCGCCTTCCGGTGTACGACGTGCAGATCACCGGCTACCCGCAACGGATGCGGGATTTCAACGAACGCCGCAAACGCCAGGGCGGCGGCGCCTCTCTGTGACGACACCGCGACCGTAGGACCGCTCCGCGGCCCGGCTTTCGGCGGTTCGGGCCCGCCTGCCAGGCCGCGAAGGCCGGCAGGCCGGCCCGGGTCCTGGCCCCGTCACCAGCTTCCCCCTCCGCCTCCTCCACCGCCGTCACCCACGGACATCCCACCGCCGCTGAAGCCGGAGTCGCCGCCGTAGCCACCGCTGAAAAGGCCACCGCCGCCCCCGCGGCTGCGGGCACCCCTCGTTCGGGAGGTGACGGGTTCGGGCCACACGCTCGACAGCCCTTGGAGCAGGGAGGCGACCGCGGAGCGGTGCTTTCGCGGCCGAAGTGGCCTGTCGACCTCGAACCAGTCCAGGTCGCCCGCCTGCGCCGGCGACGCCATCGGGTCACTCCAGCGTGCCGCCTGCCGGAACGCGATGGCGTACGGGAACGTGCGCGTCAGGGCGGCGGGGGCGTCTCTCCGTGGTTCGCCCGCGATGGCCTTCCGCCAGGCGCTCGCCAGCGCCTCGGCTCGCGCACCGGACGCCCGGCGCGGCACCGTGTGTCCCATCGCCACGACCGACGGCGCGATCAGGATCGGCGTCAGGCTCACCCATCCCCCGCCCGCGAAGGTCGGCGACGTGGCGGCGAGGCAGAGCAGGATCAGGCCGGCGATCCCGGCCGACCATGCCAGCAGCTTCGACTGCAGCGCCTGCGCCGACGGGGTCCTGCGGTACAGGCCGAGTTCGACCGGTGCCCGCTCGAGTTGCTCGCAGAGCGGGCGCTGATGCGCCCGCGTCCAAACGTTGCCGAGAGAGACGACGTCATGCTGCTTGAAGATGTCGGTGAGGAGCCGGCGTTCGACGCCGACCAGGTCCCGATCGGCGGCGTCGCCCCGCGTCAGCCGAACTCTGTCCTCGTTCCGAGTCAGCCTTTCCGCCTTCAGGTGGATGTGGCCCCGGATCGCCAGGTCCACCAAAGTGGCGGCGAGGGCGTGCCGGTTCGCGCGCCGGCCGTTCACGAGTACCACGGCGACGCCGGGGCGCATCCTCGGATCGTCCGGGGGGAACGCCGAGACGTCGCCGTCCCGGCGTCCCAGGCCGCACCGGCGGCGCGGCAGGAACCACCAGGCGGCGATGACCAGGAGGCCTCCCGCGGCGGCGAGTCCCCACGTGGTGAAGCGCGTCATGGCGAACGGCGCGCTGACCGCCACCAGCCGGGGAGGCGCGACGGGCATGGCGTCCTTCAGGCCGACGCGGACGGTGACGCCGCTGTGGGGCGGCAGGGCGGCGGCGGAGAAGTCGGCGATCGCCCCGCTGTGCGTGGCCCGCGGACACGGCGCGGTGCCTCCCCCCTGACCGGCGACACAGGCGACGCTCGTTATGAGGACGGGGGAGACGATCCGTACGTTCACCCGCGAGACCGGGATCTTCCAGGAGGAGCCGAGCGCGTTCCACGTCAGGGAGATCCCGTGGCCGTCACGGGTCAGCGCTCGGCTGACGTCGTAGTCGATCCCGTAGGTCTGCGTACCGGTGACGGTCCGGTGCGGATCACCGATGCGCAGCTTCACCGTGCCGTCGTCCTCGCGAACCGTCGGCTCTCCCGCAGGACCGCCCGGGCTGCTGATGCGGAACCCGCTGATGGGCATGAGCCGACGATGCAGGGTGTCATGCCGTGAGCGCTCCGGGATCCAGCGGTCGATGCCGTGGTGCTCGCCCGGACCGAAGACATAACGGATCTGCTCGGTCACGTGCAGCGTTCCGCCGGGCTCCGGCGTCAGGGTGACGGCGAAGGACTCGATGTGCTCGGCCACCTGGTTCGCGGCTGCGCGAGCCGGGACGCCCGGCGCCGAAAGGACGAGGGCCACGGCGGCCGCCGCCCCTGCCGAGATCCGTCCGATCATCGATCTTCCTTGGTACGCACGCGGAAAAGCTATCGGCGGCTCTGCACAGAGAACGTGACAGTTGAGCCATTTCGGTGCGTCGGCGCGAAGATCGGGCCGCATGGTGACCTCGACCGCGCGGTGACTCGGCCGCGTGCTGACTCGGCCGCGTGGTGACCACGGCGTGGTGACTCGGCCGCGTGGTGACCTCGCGTGATCTGCTCACGCCCCTCCCCCTCCCTCTGGTGACACGTCCGCCTGGCGGGCACTGCCGGTGTGAGACAGCACCCGCCAGGAGCCTGTCGCCTCCCGATGCCCCGTCCCCTCAGCTCGCCTCGTCGAGCTGCTCCGGGGTGATGTCGAGCGGGACGGACCAGGGCGGCAGGCCACTGACGAACAACTCGTGCAGGAGCCGCGCCATGGAGTAGTGCGGGTCGGCGGCCAGCGCCCGGTCCAGCGCGAGGTTGGCCAGCGCGCCTTCGCCCGCCCGCCAGGCCGCGAACGCCAGCAGGCAGGCCGGCCCCGGCCGGTAGGGCTCGGCCACGCGCCGCACGACGTCCCGCCAGAGCCGGATGTGCGCGCCGATCTCACCGTCGTCGATGCGCACCCATGCCTCGTCGCGGACCCGGAGGTTGACGAGAAGGACGCCGAGCCAGGCGACCTCCTCGTCAGAGGGCGGATCACCGCCCGCCCGCGCGCGCTCGATGAGGAGCCGGACCAGCCGCACCCCTTCCTCGACCACCCGACGCGCCACCCCACTCCGCCCCGCGACGGCCCTGGCCACGTCAGCCGTGCTCACACCGACCTTGGTGGAGTCGGCCGAAGTCGGGCCGGCCTTGAGGAAGTCGACCGAGATCGAACCCCCCGCAGCGGCACCACCCGGAACCGCGGTGCCCGAAGCAGCACCACCCGGAATCGCGTCACCTGAACCCGCGGCACCTGAAACCGGGGCACCCGAGCCCGCACCGCTCGGGATCACGGTGCCCCAGGCAGCGCCACCCGGAACCGCGTCACCTGAACCCGCGGCACCCGGAACCGCACCGCTCGGGAGCGCGCCACCCGGAACCGCAGCGCTCGGAACCGCGCCGCTCGGGAGCGCGGCACCCGAAACCGCGCCGTTCGGGAGCGCGGTGGCGTCGCCGGTTGCGGGGCCGCCTTCGGTCGCGATGGCTTCGGCCCAGGAGGTGAGGCGGCGCTCGGCGCGGTCGGTGGCCTGCCGCATCGCGTCGCCGCCGACCGGGGCGATCATCCGCGCCAGCTCCTCGCGGTCCGGCAGGGCGACCAGGCCCCCCGCGATGGCCGCCGTGGCCACCGCGCTGCCGCGCACGTCGACGAACGTGCCCTCCGGCGGGCAGCAGGCGGGGTCGGTGCACAGATAGGACCAGTAGCGGTCGCCCTCGACGCGCAGGACCTCGCGGAGTCGCACGCCGTCGCGGGCGAGGCGGTCGCCGACCCGCTCGACGACGGGCGTCACCCGCGCGCCCGGGCCGTAGCCGGTGAGGATGACGTCGGCGGGCCGGCGCCGGGTGATGAGCTCGGTGACGTGGTCGAGCAGGGCGTCGGAGGCGGTTAAGTCGAGCCGGATCGCGTATGCGCCGTCCGTGCCGCCGCAGCACAGCACGACGACGCTGTCCGTGGGATGGAACCCGACAAGATAGGGAATCGCGGCGACGACGTCGGCGGGCGACCGGAGCCGCAGAGTGTTCGGTCTCATGCCCTGAGCCTCCCGTGCCCGTCTCCACCCCGACACCCCCGGAATCACTTCTGTGGAAAACCGCAGGCCCTGATGTCAGGCGCCGGCGCCACACCCGGGTCAGGCGTGCGTCCACGAGTGGCTCGGTGGGCGGTGTGGAATGCTCGGTAAGAGCAGGACCGAGACGGCGGTTCGAGGTGCTTTGCCGCGATTCGAACCGCCACTCACCGAGCATTCCACGCATCGAGCGCGCACCCGGGACAACACCAAACCGGGCTCAAACGACGAACCCACAGGAACAGCCCGGCGCCACCGTCCGGCCTGCCGCGGCGGCGGCTCGGTGCGCGTCCACCCGGCGGGCGCGATCGACGGTGCGGTGCAGACTTGTCGGGTGGATCTACGCGAAGCACTCCCTCTCTGGGAACCGACGCCGGGATGGCTCAACACCGCCAGTTACGGACTGCCGCCGCGTCCGACCGTGGAGGCGGTGCGGCGGGCGCTCGGCGAGTGGCAGCGCGGCGACGTGCCCTGGTCCGTGTGGGACGTCTCCACGGGGCGGGCGCGGGCGGAGTTCGCCCGGCTCGTCGGAGTCGAGACCGATGACGTCGCCATCGGTGCCGCCGTCTCCCAGCTGCTGGCCCCGGTGGCCGCGTCACTGCCGGCCGGGGCACGCGTCGTCGTGCCGGAGATCGAGTTCACCTCGAACCTCTTCCCCTGGCTGGTCCGGGACCTCGACGTGCGGACGGTGCCGCTGGACAAGGTCGCGGACGCCGTCGACGGCCGTACGGCGGTGGTGGCGTTCAGCATCGTGCAGTCGGCCACCGGCGAGATGTCCCCGGTCGAGGACATCCTGGCGGCGGCACGGGCGAACGGCGCGCTGGTGGTGGCCGACGCCAGCCAGGCGGCCGGCTGGCTGCCGCTCGACGCGACGCGGTTCGACGTGCTCGCGTGCGCGGCGTACAAGTGGCTCATGGCACCGCGCGGCGCCGCCTTCTGCTACGTCGCCCCGGCCGTGCTGGACCGGATCCGGCCGGTCGCGGCCGGCTGGTACGCCGGGGACGAGCCCGGCGGCGAGCCGCACGCGTATTACGGGCCGCCGCTCCGGCTGGCGCCGACGGCCCGGCGGTTCGACCTGTCGCCGGCGTGGTTCTCCTATGTCGGGGCGGCTCCGGCGCTGGAACTGCTCAACGCGGTCGGGGTGGAGCGGATCCACGCCCACGACGTCGCGCTCGCCGACCGGTTCCTGCGGGGCCTGGGACTGCCGCCCGCGGGCAGCGCGATCGTGAGCGTCGACCTGCCCGGTGCCGCGGAGCGGCTGGCGGCCGCGGGGGTGCGCGCCGCCGTACGGGACGGGCGGCTGCGGGCCGCGTTCCACCTGTACACGACCGACGCCGACGTGGATCTAGCCCTCAACGCCCTGACCTGATACGCACCGGACTGACAAAAAGCCGGAAATGTCCCATCGATCAGAACACTGGGCATGGAGCGGCAGATGATGCGAGGGTGGCAGAAAGGTGTCATCTGCTCACGGTGGTGATCGCGGCGAATGCCCACACCCTACGAAGAGAGGCCATGGCTCCGCTTCTACGCGGAAGGAGTCCCCGCCGACGTCGAAGTGCCGGACGTGCCGCTCACGCGGCTGCTCGACGCGTCGGCCGACCGCTTCGCCGGCCGTCGGGCGCTGGAGTTCCTCGGCCGCTCGATGACGTACGCCCGGCTCCGCGACGCGGTCGACCGGTTCGCGACGGCACTGGCCGGACTGGGCGTCCGTAAAGGCGACCGGGTCGCGGTCATCCTGCCCAACTGCCCGCAGGAGGTCATCGCCTTCTACGCGGTGCTGCGGCTCGGCGCGGTGGTGGTCCCCACCAACCCGCTGTACACCTCGTCGGAGCTCCGGCACCAGCTCGCCGACTCCGGTTCCCGCGTGGTGGTCGTCTTCGACAAGGCGTACGAGACGGTGCACGAGGCGAGGCCCGGGACGATGGTCGAACACGTCATCGTCACCTCACTGCCCGACTACCTGCCCTTCGTCAAACGGGAACTGCTCAAGCTCCCGCTCGCCAGGGCACGCCGGCTGGCCGACGAGCTGAGCACCGAGGTGCCGGCGGACGCGCCCGTCCTGTGGTTCGACGACCTGCTCAAGGAGACCGCCGAACCCCACCCGCAGGCGATGGTCGACCCGTTCCGCGACCTGGCCGTCCTGCAGTACACCGGCGGTACGACGGGTCGGCCGAAGGGCGCCATGCTCACCCACCGCAACCTCGTCGCGAACGCGCTGCAGACCACGGCGTGGGACCCCGCGATCCGGCCCGGGCAGGACGTCACCCTGGCCGTCGTTCCGCTGTTCCATGTCTTCGGCCTGACGTTCTGCCTGACCTGCACGATCCTGATCGGGGGAACGGTCGTGCTGATCCCCCGCTTCGACCTGCAGCTCGTGCTGGACGCCATGCACAAGCACCGGCCGACGCTGTTCCCCGGCGTACCGCCGCTGTTCCAGCAGCTCGCGGCGGCGCCCGAGGCGAAGAAGGCGGGGGCCGGGGCGATCCGCACCTGCGTCTCGGGGGCGATGCGACTCGCCCGTACGACGGTCGACGCTTTCAAGGCGGGTACGGGCGGCCAGGTCGTCCAGGGGTACGGGATGACCGAGACGTCTCCGGTGGTCATGGCCAACCCCCTCGACGGCAACGCCCGGCACGTGTCCGTCGGCACCCCCCTGCCCAGCACCGAGGCGCGGATCGTCGACGAGAACGACCCCTTCCGCGTCCTCCCCGTCGGGTATCCGGGCGAACTGCTGGTCCGCGGCCCCCAGGTGTTCGCGGGGTACTGGAACCAGCCCGCCGAGACCGCGGAGACCCTCTCTCCGGACGGCTGGTTCCGGACCGGGGACATCGCGATGATGAGCCCGGACGGCTACTTCACGCTGATCGACCGCAAACGGGACGTCATCATCGTCGACGGCTTCAACGTCTACCCCTCGGAGGTCGAGGCCGTCCTGCAGGCGCATCCGGCCGTCGAGGAGGCGGCCGTCGTCGGAGTGCCGGAGCCGGGCCACGGCGAGGCCGTCGCCGCGTACGTCATCCCGAAGCAGCCGCACCGGCCGGGCCAGGACGAACTGCGGGCCTACTGCGCGCAGCACCTCGTCGCGTACAAGGTGCCCGCCTTCGTCGAGTTCCGCCCGTCACTGCCCCGCAACATGCTCGGCAAGGTCCTACGCCGGGTCCTCCGGGAGGAGAACGCCCTGCCCTGACCCGTGCCCCCGACGCCGGCCACCGCTGCGCACGGTCCCCGGCTCAGTCGGGTCACCCCGCCACCTCTGTGGGTGCGACCTCGACCCAGCCGGCAGGCGCACCACAGATCAGGCCCCATGGGGCTGGCCGCCCGGCGTACCCGGCGCGCCGCAGGCCCCCGCGCCGTCCCTGAGGGGTGGTCGCCTCGGCTCAGCCGGCGCTGTCGAGGCGGCGCAGGGCCGCCTTGACCGTAGCGGAGTCGAACGTCGTCCAGAACGGCGGCAGCGACGACCGCAGGAAACCGCCGTAGCGCGCCGTGGCCAGCCGCGGGTCCAGGATGGCGACGACCCCGCGGTCGGTCATCGACCGCAGCAGGCGTCCGGCACCCTGCGCGAGGAGCAACGCGGCGTGCGTCGCGGCGACGGCCATGAAGCCGTTGCCGCCGTGCGCGGCGACGGCCCGCTGCCGGGCCGAGGACAGCGGGTCGTCCGGGCGCGGGAACGGGATGCGGTCGATCACCACCAGCCGGAGCGACGGCCCCGGCACGTCGACGCCCTGCCAGAGGGACAACGTGCCGAACAGGCAGGTCGCCTCGTCGTCGGTGAACTGCTTGATGAGCTGGGTCGTGGAGTCGTCGCCCTGGCACAGCAGCGGGTGCGCGAGGCGGCCGCGCAGTGCCTCGGCGGCCTGCTTGGCGGCCCGCATCGAGGAGAACAGGCCGAGCGTACGGCCCCCGGCGGCCTCGATGAGCTCGGTCAGCTCGGTGAGGTACGCCTCGGGCAGGCCGTCGCGGCCCGGCTGCGGAAGCTGCCGCGCGATGTAGAGGATCCCGCTGCGGGCGTGGTCGAACGGCGAGCCGACGTCCAGCCCCGACCACCGCAGCGGCCGTTCCGCGCCGTCCTTCTTCGCCGGCTCGTCGCCCTCGGGCGGCTCGGACGCCTCCGCGGCGCCGTCCGCCGCCGTGCCCAGGGACGGCAGGCCCCACTGCCGGGCCAGTGGCTCGAAGGACCCGCCCAGCGACAGGGTCGCCGAGGTCAGCACGGTCGTACGGCGGCCGAACAACCGCTCGCGCAGCAGGCCGCCGACGCCCAGCGGCGCGACCCGCAGCGCGGTGGGCCGCCGGGAGTCCTCGGTGAAGGGCCGGTCCAGCCAGACCACGTCGTGCCGGGAGGCCAGGTCGGCCTCGAACGTCTCCAGGAGCCGCCCGGCCGTGTCGTGGATCTCCTCCAGCGCGGTCAGGGCGGCCCGGCCCGCGCCGAGCCGCTCGGCGTCGTCCTCGGCGGTCTTGAGGCTGGTGCGCAGGGCGGTCGCGCAGCCGTACGCGGCGTCGCGGATCGAGAGGAGGACCCCGCCGAGAGCCTGAGGCAGGACGTCCATGCGGCCCGCGTTGGTGTCGGCGAGGATGGGCTGCAGCGCCTCGCCCGCCTCCTTGAGCCGGTCGGCGAGATCCTCCTCGATGAGGCGGCCACAGCGGCGCGCGGCGAACTCCACGGCCGACGCGGACAACTCGGCGGTGGCCACCGAGGTCACCCGGTCGACGAGCTCGTGTGCCTCGTCGATGATCGCGACGTCGTGCTCGGGGAGGACCTGGAACTCCTCGAGCGCGTCGATGGCCAGCAGCGCGTGGTTGGTGACGACGACGTCCGCCTCGCCCGCCTTGTCCCGGGCACGCTCGGCGTAGCACTCGGTGCCGAACGGGCAGCGCTGCGCCCCCAGGCACTCGCGGGCGCTCACGGCGACCTGGCGCCACGCCTGCTCGGAGACGCCGGGGACGAGCTCGTCCCGGTCGCCCGTCTCGGTGGTCTCGGCCCACTCGTGGATGCGCTGCACCTGCCGCCCCGTCGCGGAGACCGACTGGGCGTCGAAGAGGATCTCGTCCGGGTCGTCCGGCTCGTCGACCTGCATCCGGTGCAGGCACAGGTAGTTGCGCCGGCCCTTGAGGATCGCGAACGCCGGCTCGCGGCCGAGCAACGGCGTCAGGGACTCGGCGAGACGCGGCAGGTCGCGCTCGACGAGCTGGCGCTGCAGCGCGATCGTCGCCGTGGACACCGCGACACACGCGTTCTCGGCCACCGCGTGGCGGACGGCGGGGACGAGGTAGGCCAGGGACTTCCCGGTGCCGGTGCCCGCCTGCACGGCCAGGTGCTCACCGGACTCGATGGCGTGGGCGACGGCCTCGGCCATCTTGACCTGTCCCGGCCGCTCGGCGCCCCCGACGCCGGCGACCGCGGCGGCGAGCAGGGGTCCGACGCCGGGAACGTCGGTCTTTTCCGGAGAGTCGAGGAGGTCGTCGGCCACCCGGTCAACGCTACCGGGCGACCGGGACCGCTCGCCGCCACAGCCGCACTTTCCCCACCGGCCTCAGGCGACCTCCGATCGACGATTCGGCAGCTCTCCGGCCAGGCACGCGGCTCCGTACAGGAACACCGCGGTCGACGACGCGACCCGCCCGCCCGCGGACGGATCACCGGGATCGGCCGCGACCGCACGCGGCCAGGCGCGCTTCGCGCCGGCAGGCGGCCGGGCCCGCCCCGTGGGCGCGCGCCCAGGCGCGTTTCGGACCGACGGGCGGCCAGGTCCGCTCCGCGGCCGCGCGGTCAGGCGCGCTCCGCGAGTACGAGCGTCAGGAGGCCCGGGAACGCCTGGTCGAACTCCGCTCGCCGGAGGCGGTTGAACCGGCGCGGCCCCTCGTCGCGCTGCTCGATCAGCCCGGCGGCGCGCAGCACGGCGAAGTGGTGGCTCCGGGTCGCCTTGGACACCGGCAGGTCGAACGTGCCGCAGGCGCGTGTCCAGTCCGGCTGTCCGGCGAGTTCGCGGAGGATCGTGCGGCGCACCGGGTCGGCGACCGCGTCCAGGGCGTCCTGGAGCGGCACCTGGGACGGATGCCGATGCGTCAGCCCGCGAGCGCGCGCGGACGGCCCGCGCGCCTCGGTGTTCGATTCCCGTCGTACACTCATGTGGTCGACCTCCATCGAACACTCTAGGCGAGGAGTCACGGTGATCAAGCACACAGACCCGGCGTACGGCCCGGACGCGCGCAACCGTCTGCCCGAGGCGGCGGACCCGTCTTCCGCGGGCGCGTACGCGGCCCTGGAGTCCTTCTACTACGCGCTCAACCACCGCGACCCGCGAGCGCTACGGGAGGACTGGAGCGACCATCCCCTCGCCCAGCTCAACAACCCGCTCGGCGGCGTCCTGCGCGGCGGCGACGCGGTCGCCGGGCTGTACGAGAAGATCTTCACCGGGCCGGTGCGCGTGGAGGTCACCTTCGGTGACGTCGTCGAGTACGTCGGCGCGGACCACGCGGTGTTCACCGGACGCGAGGTCGGGACGTACACGGGACCGGACGGCGTGCCGGTGCCCCTGCGAATCCGGACGACCCGGTACTTCCGCTACGAGGACGGGCGCTGGCGCCAGTTCCACCATCACGGCAGCATCGACGACCCGGACGCCCTGGCGGCGTACCAGCGCGCTGTGACGGGCTGACCGAGCCGCGGCGTCCCTGAGGCCGCGCGCCCGGCCGCCGCCGGCACGCCGGGCCTCGGAGGTCGGCGGCCCCGACGGTCGGGCATCAGACGCCACGCGCGGGACCTCGGAGATCGGCGTTTCCCGACGGTCGGGCGTCAGCGCGACGCGCCGCGGACGAGGCCGGCCGCCCTCGACGGTCCGGGCCTCGGACACGGCGCGCCGGGCCTCGGGAGCGGCGGATCGGGTTCAGGCGCGGCGGGTGGCGAGGAACTCGCCCAGCCTGCCGATCGCCTCTTCGAGGTCGTCGGCGTGCTGCAACGTGACGATCCGCAGGTGATCCGTGGTCGGCCAGTTGAAGCCGGTGCCCTGCACGACGAGGATCTGCTGGCTCTCCAGCAGGTCCAGCACGAACTGCTGGTCGTCGTCGATGGGGTAGACCTCCGGGTCCAGGCGCGGGAAGACGTAGAGCGCGCCGGAGGGCTTGGCGCAGCTCACGCCGGGGATCTCGTTGAGGAGCCGCCAGGCGCGGTCGCGTTGCTCGCGCAGCCGGCCGCCGGGCAGGACGAGGTCCTTGATGCTCTGGTGACCGCCGAGCGCGGCCTGGATGGCGTGTTGCCCCGGCACGTTGGGACACAGCCGCATGTTGGCGAGCATGTCCAGGCCCTCGATATAGGACTCCGCGTGGTCCTTGGGCCCGGTGACGACCATCCAGCCGGAGCGGAACCCGCAGACGCGGTACGCCTTGGACAGACCGGAGAAGGTCAGGGACAGCACGTCCGGGGCGAGCGGCGCGATCGAGACGTGCTCGGCGCCGTCGTACAGGATCCGGTCGTAGATCTCGTCGGCGAGGATCAGCAGCCCCCGCCGCCGGGCCAGCTCCGCCACGCCCTGCAGGAGCTCCCGGGAGTAGACCGCGCCGGTCGGGTTGTTCGGATTGATGATGACGATGGCCTTGGTAGCCGGTGTGATCTTCGCCTCGAGGTCCGCGAGGTCGGGCATCCAGCCCTGGTCCTCGTCGCAGAGGTAGTGCACCGGCGTGCCGCCGCACAGCGACACCGAGGCCGTCCACAGCGGGTAGTCCGGCGCCGGGATCAGCACCTCGTCCCCGTTGTTCAGCAGCGCCTGCAGGGCCATGACGATCAGCTCGGACACGCCGTTGCCGAGGTAGACGTCCTCGACGCCGACTCCGGGGAAGCCCTGCTGCTCGTAGTGCTGCACGACCGCCCGGCGGGCGGACAGGATGCCCTTGGAGTCGCTGTAGCCGTGCGCCGCCGGCAGGTTGCGGATGACGTCCTGGAGGATCTCGTCGGGGGCCTCGAACCCGAACGGCGCGGGGTTGCCGATGTGCAGCTTGAGGATCTGGTTGCCCTGAGCCTCCAGCTGCATGGCCCGCTTCAGGACCGGTCCCCGGATGTCGTACAGGACGTTGGCGAGCTTGTCCGACTGGCTGACCTGCATGGGGACACCTTAACGGGACGTCCCCCGAGCCGTCGTGGGGATTACCGCGCCGCACCGCCGCCGGCCGGACGACTCACCGCTGCCGGGTCGCGGCCGCGATCACCATTTCGCCCAGTAGTACAGGGCCTGCTTGACCATGTGGAGGGGCGCCCAGCCGTCCTTGGTCTCGTACGTCCCGGGCCGAGAGTACTTCCAGTACCAGAGGTGGTACCCCTGCCGGGCCGGGTGGGCCGAGTCCGGCCGGAAGACCACGCCGGTGTGGCTGAGGTTCTCGTCCTTGCCGTAGCGGACCTTGTGTCCCGCGGTCATGCCCAGCGCCGAGGACGTGGGCACCCGGGTGTCGGCGTCCGAGCCGATCAGCGTCCAGTCGGTGCCCTGCGTGGACTGCGGGTTCTGCCGGAGCCAGTGCAGCAGCGCGCCGCCGTCCTTGCCCTGCATCTGCCGGCACTCCAGGGAGGTGCAGCCGCTGTGCAGCCGCCCACCGTGCGGGCTGTCGAGCGTGGCGACGTTCGCGATGTAGAGGCGGGACGGGAAGCCATTCTCGCGGTTCTGCACCCCGGTCAGCGCGGCCCGTACGACCAGGCCGCCCATGGAGTGGGCCGCGACGTCGACGGACCGGCCGTACCGCGTGTCCCGGTTGTAGACGAGCCACGCGAAGGCGCGGCCGAGTTCCTTGATCGAGGTATTCGGCGTGTACGCGCCCCTGCCGGGCACCGAGACGGCGCAGTGCCGGTCGCCCTTGTAGTAAGCCACGGTGTCGAGGGCGCCCTTCCAGCCGTCGCGCTTGAGCGACCACAGGGCCGCACGCCAGGCCGCCGCGCAGTCGTTGTCGCCCTTCGTGCTCACGCCGTGGACCAGGTACACGCGGGCGGTAAGGCCGTCCGCCCGTTTGGGCACCCCTGCCTGTGCGGTCACCTCGTGCGCCGCCGCCCGCGCCGGCTCGTTCGACGCACCGCACCCCGAGATCGTCAGCGCGGCGACGGCCGCCCCGACCACCGGCGAGATCCTGATTCCCCCCAGCATGGACTCCCCCGTTCATGATCGACAGCCGCGTGATCATATAGGCCGCAATCCGGGATGAATGTGAAATCCGAAGACCGCCGCCTGCGTGCAGCGGTCTTCAAGCTCTGGCAGACGAGGGCTGCTATCAAGCCGGAACGGTGTCCTGCCCGCTTCTGTCGGCCTGCCGCCGGCTCGTGCAAGCCGGCCACCTACTTGGCCCCATCACTGCGGAGTCGGCCAGATCGGCGGCGACCTGACTTGAAGGCGGAGTCACTTGGACGTCGCGTCCAATAGTGTGACGGGCGCAACAAACAATCAGGCTTGATTGCATGTTTCTCGCGACCTACCGTCGAAGACGTGTCAGTGAGCAGCCGCCGACGTCCCGGGCAGGCCGCGCGCCGCGCTCCCCGCACCCAGGAGGAGCGGCGAGCGGAGACGCAGACCCGCCTGCTGGACGCGACCGTGGAGTGCCTGGCCGAGCTCGGCTGGGCCGGCACCTCGACGACCGAGGTGGCCCGCCGGGCCGGCGTCTCGCGGGGCGCGCAGCAGCACCACTACCCCACCAAGATGCTGCTGGTCGGCGCCGCGCTCAAACACCTTCTGGAGCGGCAGCGGCTCGCGTTCGAGCGGGCGTTCGCCGCCCTGCCGGCCGAGCGCCGCAACGTGGAGGGCGCGCTCGACCTGCTGTGGGACACGTTCCGCCAGGCACCCGCACTGGCCCTCATGGAGCTCGCGATGGCCGCGCGCACCGATGCGACGCTGCGCGAGCTGAGCATCGACATCAACGAGCGGATCATCGCGGTGATCCTCGAGGTGTTCCAGCGACTCTTCCCCGAGTCGGTGGACGAGGAGACGGCGGGAACGCTCATCCGAGCCGTGTTCGCCATGTTCGTCGGGCTCACGTTGCAGAACTCCCTGGACGATGACGCCCACGGCCGCCAGGCGGCGGTGCTGGGTCAGGTCAAGGCGCTGGCCCGCCTGCTCATCCCGGATCCCGTCTGAGGGAGAGAGTCATGTCCAACCCCCCGAGCAAGACACTCGACGAGGAGATCCACGCGACGGTCGAGGACCGCGCGGCCTACACCGGCGTGATCCAGCGTCTGTCGAAGGCGTCGGTCGACAAGCACTGGGACGCCTACGCCGACATCCCCTGGTCCGACCCCGACTTCGCGGTCGACCCCGACGACCCCCGCTGGATCCTGCCGTCCGTCGACCCCCTCGGCCGTACGGAGTGGTACCGCTCGCAGCCGCCGGAGGTGCAGTCCCGGATCGGCCTGTGGCGAGTGGCCACGATGATGAAGATCGGCCTGCAGTTCGAGAACCTGCTCAAGCGCGGGCTGCTGAGCTACGCCTACCGGCTGCCGAACGGCTCCCCGGAGTTCCGCTACGTCCTGCACGAGGCGAGCGAGGAATGTCAGCACGCGATGATGTTCCAGGAGTTCGTCAACCGGACGAAGATGCCGATCCGCGGGATGCCCAAGGCCCTGGACGTCCTGTCCCAGGTCGCCCCGCACGTTCCGCGCATCTCCACGGAGCTGTTCTTCGTCTTCGTGCTGGGCGGCGAGGACCCCATCGACTACGTCCAGCGCAAGACGGTCAAGAACGGCGAGGCGAAGCATCCGCTGCAGGAGACGATCATGCGGATCCACATCGCCGAGGAGGCGCGGCACATCTCGTTCGCCCGTCACTACCTCCGGCACCGCGTGCCCACGATGCCCGCCCCCCGCCGCCGGGCGCTGGGCGTGGCCACCCCCCTCGTCCTCGGCCTGATGGCGCGGATCATGCTCGCTCCCCCGGGCCCGATGGTGCG
Source organism: Actinoallomurus liliacearum (assembly GCF_039542035.1). Classification (NCBI taxonomy): domain Bacteria; kingdom Bacillati; phylum Actinomycetota; class Actinomycetes; order Streptosporangiales; family Thermomonosporaceae; genus Actinoallomurus; species Actinoallomurus liliacearum. The sequence continues at coordinate 109,761 of NZ_BAABHJ010000006.1, read as the reverse complement.
GCACTTCGGCATCCCGAAGGACGTCGTCCGCGAGGCGTACGGCACGGACGACTGGACCGCGGAATTCAAGAACTGCGTCGCCAAGATCCGTGACCTCGCCGCCGAGCTCGACCTGATCACCCCTGTCAGCAAGCGGGTCTGGAAGGCCGTCGGCCTCTGGGACACGCCGAAGCCGCGCCGGGCGCGAGCCGCCCGCTGAGACACCAACGAGGAGCCCTCGCATGACCTCCCGGATCGCCATCGTCACCGGCGGAGCCTCCGGCATCGGCCGGGCCATCGCGGCCGCCCTCGCGGCCCGCGGCGACATCGTGACCGTCGCCGACATCGACGCCGACGGCGCCGAGAAGCTCGCGGCCCGGCTGTCCGAGCGCGCGCCGGCCACGGCCGCCGCCCTGGACGTGACCGACGCCGACGCGGTCGCCGCGCTGTACCGGTCGGTCCGGGAGGAGCACGGCCGCCTGGACCTGGTCTTCAACAACGCCGGCATCGCGGTCGGCGGGATGACCGAAGAGCTCACCCTCGACCACTGGAACCGCACGATCGACGTGAACCTGCGGGGCGTCGTCCACGGCGTGCACGCGGCGTACCCGATCATGCTGGAGCAGGGGCACGGGCACATCGTGAACACCGCGTCGCTGGCCGGCCTCGTGCCCGCGCCGCTGATGCTGCCCTACACCGCCACGAAGCACGCGGTCGTCGGGATGAGCCTGGCGCTGCGCGCGGAGGCCGCGAGCCGGGGCGTCCGGGTCAGCGTGATCTGTCCGGGTTTCGTCGACACGCCCCTGCTCGACAACGCCAATCCGGACCTGCCGCCGACCGAGACCGGCAGGAACGCCCGCCGGGCGGCACAGCGCGTGCAGCGCAGACTCTACCCCGCCTCCGCGCTGGCCCGTGACGTGCTGCGGGGGATCGACCGGAACGACGCGCTCATCGTCGCGCCGGCGTCCGGGCGGGCGGCGTGGCTCGGTGCGCGGCTGTCGCCCCGGGCGGCGGTCCGCATCGCCGGCCTGAGCGTACGGCGCATGCGCGGCCTCGCCGGCTGACGGCGGCCCGCGTCCCCGCCGCGTGCGGCGACGCGGGCTCGACGGCCGACGCGCCTGGCATCGCCTGCCCCGGCGTACGGCGGCGAGGGCGCTCATCGGCGACCTGCGCGGGCCGTACGGCGGGAGCCGCTCAGTCCTTCTGCCCGGCCGGGAGTTCCTCGGCCGGGGGCGACGGCAGGCGCGGATAGTGCAGGTCGAAGGCCGGCCGCTCGGAGCGGATCCGCGGGATCGAGAGGAAGTTGTGCCTCGGCGGCGGGCAGGAGGTCGCCCACTCCAGGGAGTTGCCGAAGCCCCAGGGGTCGTCGACGCCGACGCGCGGTGCCTTCCGCCAGGTGATGTAGACGTTGTAGATGAACACGAGCGTGGACGCCCCCAGAAGGAACGCGCCGATGCTGGAGATCAGGTTCTCTGTGGTGAAGACCCGGGCGTAGTCGGCGTAGCGGCGCGGCATCCCCTCCGCGCCCAGCCAGTGCTGGATCAGGAACGTCGTGTGGAACCCGATGAACAGCATCCAGAACTGGATCTTCCCCAGCCGGTCGTTCAGCATCTTCCCCGTCATCTTCGGCCACCAGAAGAAGAACCCCGCGAACATCGCGAACACCACCGTGCCGAACAGCACGTAGTGGAAGTGCGCCACGACGAAATAGGAGTCGTTGACGTGGAAGTCCAGGGGCGGTGACGCGAGGATCACGCCGGTCAGGCCGCCGAACAGGAAGGTGACGAGGAAGCCGATCGACCACAGCATGGGCGACTCGAAGGACAGATGTCCCCGCCACATCGAGCCCACCCAGTTGAAGAACTTGACCCCGGTCGGGATCGCGATCAGGAACGTCATGAAGGAGAAGAACGGCAGCAGGACCTGCCCGGTGGGGAACATGTGATGCGCCCAGACCGTCGCCGACAGGCCGGTGATGGCCATCGTCGCGCCGACCATGCCGACGTAGCCGAACAACGGTTTCCGGGCGAAGACCGGGATGACCTCGGTGACGATGCCGAAGAACGGCAGCGCGACGATGTACACCTCCGGGTGGCCGAAGAACCAGAACAGGTGCTGCCAGATCATGCCGCCGTTCACCTGCGCGTCGAACACGTGCGCGCCGAGCTTGCGGTCCGCCTCCAGGGCGAGCAGCGCGGCGGCCAGGACGGGGAAGGCCAGCAGGACGAGGACGCCGGTGAACAGGATGTTCCACGTGAAGATCGGCATCCGGAACATCGTCATGCCCGGCGCCCGCATGCAGATGATCGTCGTGATGAAGTTGACCGACGTCAGGATGGTCCCCATCCCGGACAGGACGAGCCCCATGATCCACAGGTCCGGGCCGAGGCCGGGCGAGTGGGCGGCGCCGTTCAACGGCGCGTAGGCGTACCAGCCGAAGGCGGCCGGGCCGTTCGGGACGAAGCCCGACGCGAGCACCATCAGCCCGCCGAACAGGAAGAACCAGTAGCTGAGCATGTTCATCCGTGGGAAGGCCACGTCCGGCGCGCCGATCTGCAGCGGCATGATCACGTTGGCGAACCCGGCGAACAGGGGTGTGGCGAACAGCAGCAGCATGATCGTGCCGTGCAGGGTGAACAGCACGTTGTACTGCTGGTTGCTCATGATCTGCAGGCCGGGCTGCATGAGCTCGGCGCGGATGAGCATCGCCATCAACCCGGCGGCCAGGAAGAAGAAGAACGAGGTCGCCAGGTACATATAACCGATCACCTTGTGATCGGTCGAAGACAGCCAGCTGACGAGGATCTGCCCCTTGGAACGGGGCTGGGACGGCTGCGCCGCCGTAGGCGGCGTACGCCCAAGTAGGACCATTGAGGTCTCCCCCTGCCCTCAGGCACCGCCGCCTTCCACTATTAGCCGTCGCGCCGCCGCGCGCAAGAGTGGCGCTAGATGTCCAGTTGTGGCCCCCAGTTCCCGATTTTCGCATCTATTCCATAACAACTCTTGATTAACAGGGTCCCCACCGAAATCCTCGCGTCGCGGCGTTCCCCTACGCCGCTCACGAAAGGACTGGTGGATGTCCCGAGACGGACGACGTCGCGTGCTGACCGCCGCGGCCCTGGCTCTGCCGCTCCTCGCGGCGGGCCTGTCGGCCACGACGACGGCACAGGCGAACGACCGGAGACCGGTCGCGGGCACCAAGCCCACCTGGGCCCGTGCCGCCGCCGACCGCGGCAAGACCAACGACTCCCAGCGGCTCGACGCGAGGATCTGGCTGGCCGGGAAGGACCCGAAGGGCCTCGACGCCTACGCCGAGGCGGTCGCCACGCCCGGCAGCCCGCAGTACCGCAAGTTCCTCAGCCCCGCCGACTTCGACAGGCTCTTCGGCCCCACGGCCGAGCAGAAGAACGCCGTGAAGTCGTGGCTGACCTCCGCGGGCCTGACGGTCGACGCGGTCAACAGCCACTACGTCCACGTCACCGGCCGCGTCTCCCAGGCCAAGAAGGCGTTCGGCACCGACTTCCGCAACTACGCCGCCCAGAACACGATCGTGCGGGCGCCCTCCGGCGATGCGACCGTCCCCGCCTCGGTCGCCTCGGCCGTGCGCACGATCACCGGCCTGGACAGCGCCAAGCACGTCCGGGTGGCGGGCGACACGCTGCCGCCGCCCGAGCAGAACTACTGGGTCGCCCAGCCGTGCGAGCAGTACTACGGCCAGAAGATCGCCACCAAGCAGCCCAAGGCGTACGGCAAGCACCAGCCGTACGCGATGTGCGGCCTGCTGCCGAAGCAGTTGCGCGGGGCGTACGGCGCCACGTCGAGTGGCCTGACCGGCAAGGGCTCGACGGTCGCGATCGTCGACGCCTACGCTGCGCCGAAGATGCTCGAGGTCTCGAACACCTTCTCCAAGAAGTACGGTGAGCAGCCGTTCGCCAAGGGCCAGTACCGCGAGGCCCTGCCCGCGACGTTCGACTACACCGAGGAGTGCGGCGCGTCCGGCTGGTACGGCGAGGAGGCCCTCGACGTCACCGCCGTGCACGCGGTGGCCCCCAAGGCCAAGGTCGTCTACGTCGGCGCGCAGAACTGCCTCGACACCGGCCTGGACGACGCCCTCCTGAACATCGTCGACAACCACCTGGCCGACATCGTCAGCAACTCCTGGGGCGACCTGTCGGAGCACTACACGCCGGCGATGATCGACGCGGAAGAGTCGATCTACAAGCAGGGCGCCATCGAGGGCATCGGCTTCTACTTCTCGACCGGTGACTGCGGCTACGAGGTGCCGGGCACTCCCTGCCAGGCGCGGTACGGCGACAGCGGGTCGACGAAGCGCCAGACGGACATGCCCGCCTCCGACCCGTGGGTGACCGCGGTCGGCGGCACGACCCTCGCGGTCGGCAAGCGCAACGACTACAAGTTCGAGACCGGCTGGAACTTCACCACCGACAGCCTGTCCGCGGACGGCAAGACGTGGAACCCGGCGCCTCCCGGCCACTACCCGGACAACTACGCGGGCGGCTCCGGCGGCGGCACCAGCGAGCTGTTCACCCAGCCCGGCTACCAGCGGGCGGTCGTGCCGTCGTCGCTGAGCCGTACGCTGCCGGACGGTTCCAAGGCGGCCAAGCCGATGCGCGTCATCCCGGACATCGCGGCCGTCGCCGACTCGACGACCGGCATCCGTTACCCGGAGTGGGCGCAGCTGCCGGACGGATCGTACGGCTACGCGGAGAGCCGCGTCGGCGGCACCAGCCTCGCCTGCCCGGTCATCGCGGGCCTGCAGGCGCTCGCCCAGCAGCGTCAGGGCGGCGCGCCGATCGGCTTCGCCAACCCGGCGATCTACCTGCGGGCGGGCAAGGGCCTGCTCCACGACGTGACCGACACCCCGCTCGGCAAGAACAACCCGGTGGCGTTCGTGCGGACGAACTACACCTACCCGTACACCAAGCAGGGCCCGCTGGTCTACGTGCTGCGCACCACCGGCAACTACGGCATCCCCAAGGGTGACGCGCTGCCCGCGGTCCGCGGCTACGACAGCATCACCGGCGTCGGCACCCCGACGGCGAAGTACCTGCTGTCCTACCGGTTCTGACCGGACCTAGCCGACCGTAGCCGATCGGCGAATGGGGCCGGGTGCGCCAGCGCACCCGGCCCCTTCTCATTGAGGTGGGCGGCGAGTTGCTCCCACTGACGTATGGGCGGAACGTCGCGCCCCGGGCGCGTTCGGCGGCCAGGTGAGCATGCCGGCGTCCAGGGCGGCCAGTACGCGGTGCGGTGAGGCGGGCGTGCCGGGTGGCCCGAACGGAGCGGTGTCGAGCGCGTCGAGGTAGGAGCGCATGGTGGCCAGGGGCGGGCCGAAGCGTTCGTCGTGCGCCCCGAGATCGTCTCACGACACCTCGTCGGCGGCGGATTCCTCTTCGTGGGCCAGGCGGTATGCCACGGCGAACCCCCAGGGGACACCGAGGACGAGGACGAGAACGAGACCCAGTACGAGTGGCGCCAGGCGCGCGGCACCGACGCCCACGCACACGACGGCCGCGACGACGCAGATACGGGCCAGCGGCCGGTAGAGACGGCGATCCAGGCGCCAGACGCGCAGGGATGTCGCAAGCACCATCGTCGCGCAGAGCACGACTGCCGCACCCCCGCAGAGCACCCATGCCGTCGCGGCGGGGGTCCGGCCGTCGTGGGCGTGCTCGACGAGGCCAACCATCGCGGCGCCCATGGCGGCCACCGCGGCCATGAGCGGCAAGTGAACCAGCATCCACTGCACAGTGCTCGCGCGTGTGGGCCTCGGCCGCCGGTGCCCGGAGAAGTCGAAGTACGTCCACCAGGCACCGAAGCCGACAACGACGGCGACGAGCCCGACGGCGAGGGTGACTGCGCTGGTCGGCTCGTGGGCCAGTCCGTCGACGACTCCGGTCACGGTCTCACCGAGCACACTGCCGTTGAACCAGGCGATCCACACCAGCGCGAACACCGCTGCGAACTCGCCCAGTCCGCGCCAGGTCAGGTGCCCGGCCAAGTGGTGAGCGGCTTGAGCGACCAGCACGACCACGACCAGGTCGTAGAACAGCTCGAGCGGGCCGACCACCCGTTCGCGCGGCTGCTCGCCGTGGGCGCGCGGGGGCTGCCACAGCTGACGGCGTAGCCGGGCCCACAGCTCGTGTCGGGAGGTCATGTCCGCAGCGCGGAATGTCAACGGACGAGAGCCTCGGACCTGGCCCACAGCCGGGTCGCGTTCTCCCGGTCCAGGGCGTACGGCGCGACACCGGCGACGGCACCGGCTCGTTCGGCGACCGGCTCGGACTGCGCGCAGTCCTCGAAATAGCGGCCGGTGATGCCCTCCACCGTCGGCGAGGCGGCCAACAGCACCGAGGTCGCGGCGCCCTGCTCCACATTCTTCTGCGGTGGTAGTGCGAGTTCGCCCGAGGTTATGAAGTCCGCCACCTGCTGCGGATCCATGTGCCTGGCCAGGGCCGTGTCGCCGACGTTGCCCGGCATCAGAGCGTTGGCGGTTATGCCGTCGTCGGCCCATCGTTCGGCGGCACCGACGGCGAACAGGACGTTGGCGGTCTTCGACTGCCCGTAGGAGGTCCATGGGTCGTAGGGGCGGAAGCGGTAGTCCAGGTCATCGAAGACGACCGGTGAGAAGAGGTGGCCGATGGAACTCACCGAGACGATCCGTGCGCCGTCCGCCGCCGCGAGTGCCGGGTGGAGGCCGACGGCGAGGGCGAAGTGGCCCAGGTGGTTGACGGCGAACTGCGCCTCCCGGCCGTCAGGTGTGCGGGTGAGTTCCGGCAGGGCCATCACTCCGGCGTTGCCGACCAGGATGTGCAACGGGCCGTGCCAGGCCGCCACGAACGCCGCGATCGTCGACCGGTCGGCCAGGTCGAGCCGCCCTACTGTCAATCGTCCTGAGTCGGGCGGCAGTTCTGCCTCCAGGCGCGCCACCACGCGGGCGCCCGCGTCGGTGTCCCGCACGGCCAGGGTGACGTCGGCGCCCGCCGCGGCGAGCGCCCGCGCCGTCTCCACGCCGATTCCGGAACTGGCTCCGGTCACCACGGCCCGGCGGCCGTGCAGGTCGACGCCGTCGATCACCTCGGCGGCGGTCGTGCTCGCCCCGAACAGGTGAGGCGTCTGGGATACGGACATGAGGTGAGTCTCCTGACGTGAGAGAACCGCGGCGTTCCGGGACCGTACGGCCGCCCAGGGCGCGGTGTTCCATGAAGGTTGCTCCAGATAGATAACTAACTGGATAGATACAACCGTAGGTCCCGCCTCGTTCGTTGTCAATAACTAGATAGTTACTTGCTAGGGTGACGACATGTCACGGGACTCCACCGCCACCAAGGCCCGGCTGCTCGACGCCGCCTTCACCGAGTTCGCCGCCTACGGCGTCGCCGGTGCCCGGGTGGACCGGATCGCCGAGACCGCAGGGGTGAACAAGCGGCTGATCTACGTCTACTTCGGCAACAAGGAACAGCTGTTCGACGCCGTGCTGCAACGGGCACTGGCGGAGGGAGCCGAGTCGGTCCCCTTCGACGTCGCGGACCTGCCCGGATACGCCGGCGCCATCTTCGACCACCTCGTCGCCCGGCCGGATCTGATGCGCCTTCGACTATGGAAACTGCTGGAGCGCCCCTCCGCCACCGGACTCGAACCGGACGCCTTTCGCCGCAAGACCGCGGAAGTGGCCGACGCGCAACAGCGTGATGACGTCGCCCAGGACATGGCGCCCGCCGATCTCCTGACCATGGTTCTCGCCGTGGCCCAAGCATGGTTCTGGGCCGCCGAAGGCGTCGACGCGGAGGAGGGCGGCCGATCCTGGTCGCAGGAGCGGTTGGCCCTGCACCGCGCGGCGGTCGTGCAGGCCGCCCGCCGGATCGTCGAGCCGACGGCGCCTGATGCGTAGCCGTCCGACCGGCCGGAGGCGCCCGCTCAGGCTCGCATGACGGAGTGGAGCTGCTCGCGGGCGTCGTGCATCTCCGGCAGGCCCGCCCAGCGGCCCGACAGCCGGTAGACGCCGGCGATGTGGTCGTTGACCCGGACCGAGGAGACGAGCGGCGCGATGCGGGCGAGCGCGGTCATGCGGTCGGCGGCCATGGGCGCGTCGCCGGCTCGCAGCGCCGCCTCGACCTCCCACGCCTGGTAGGCGACGAAGAGGAGGGTGGAGCACTGCGCGCCGAGGCGGACGGCCTCGGCGATGGCGGACCGGGCGCCGCCGTGCTCACGCATCCCCAGCATGGCGACCCCGACGTTGCCCAGCATGTCGGACATCCCGTACGTCGGCAGGCCGTCGACGACGAGCGCTTCCTCCAGCACCTCCCGTGCCGCGCGCTCCTGTCCGGGCAGCAGCGCCAGGGAGCGCCCGAGCCGCAGCCGCAGCCACGCCCGGCGGGCCGGTGGCAGGTCGCCGAGCCGGAGGCCGAGCCGCGCGTACATCGCGCCGCGGTCGCCTCGTCGCTGGTCGATGTTGATGCGGCTCAGGGTGCTGTACGCGTCGGCCTGGGCGCGGGTGCTGCCGGAGCGCCGGGCCAGGTCGAGCGCGAACACCCCGGTCTGCTCGGCCGCGGCGTAGCGCCGGGAGTCGTACAGCACGCGCGCGGCCTCGCACGCGAGGTCGGAGGACGCCTCCTGGAGCGCCCGGTCGGACCCGCTGACGGCCGGCCCGACCTTCCGTAGATGCCGGAGCGCCGTGGAGACGACCGGAATCCCGCCCTGCTGATAGCGGTCGTGCGCGAGGCGTTCGGCGAGTTGCCGGACGTAACCCGGATCCTGATAAGGGCCGACCTTCGGAGTTGGAACGAAAGTGATGGATGCGGCCGCCGCGACGAACTCTCTGCGCCTCACGGGATCGTCCTCCGAAATGGGCGATATGCGTACTTCCCAACCTATGCGGTTCAGCAGCCGTTCCGTACGGGCGATTCCAGGATCGCGCATCCCGCGCGACGCCTGGGACACCCAGCTCTGAGATACGCCCAGCTCACGGGCGAGATCGAGCTGCGACCAACCGCGCAGCCCCATGATCGAACGAAGCGCCTCCGGGAGACCGTTACCGTCCATATTCGCAGAGTAGTGCGCACCGCACTCACCCGGCTACCGTCGCCACCCGGAAGGCGTGCATCATTTCCAGCAAAACAGAGGACCGTTCGCAACAGCCTCATTGACCGGCTGAAACAGCAGGTGTCGATAACCTGTTCGAAGACCGGCCATTCGGGAAGGGAACTCCCATGGGCGCATGTCCCACCCCCCACCGCGAAGCCCTCGAACACGCGCTCCGCGCCCTCGCGGACGCGGTGTCCGGGCTCGGCCTGCACGTCACGATGGCCGGGCCGGTGACCCTGGTGGTCAGCGGTGAACGGCCCGCGCCCGAGGATCCGGGTGACCGGATCGCCGCGCTCCTCGAGCCCGCGGAGCCGCTCAGTCAGTCCGTCACGATCGAGTCCCACGACGGCCGGCTCTGGTGGTGCTGGGTGTGGGCCGACGCCGACCGCGGCGGCCACGACTCCGAGCCGATCCGGCCGATCGAGGAGGTCGGGGAGGTGGCCCGCCGCATCCACACCGTGGTCGCCCTGCCCTCCGCGACCTGAGAGTCAGCGGACGCGGTATCGCTCGGCGTCGGCGTGCTTGAAGCTCAGTCCGAGGCCCGGAGCGTCCTCACGCGGGCGGACGCAGCCGCCCTTCGGCGACAGGGCGCCGTCGAAGAGCATCGACTCGATCCGCACGTGGTCGTGGAACCACTCGATGTGCCGCGCGTTCGGGATCGCGGCCATCGCCGCCGCGTGCAGGTGCGGCGCGCAGTGCGCCGACAGGTCCTTGCCGTGCGCGCGGGCCAGGCCGGCCACGCGCAGGAACTCGGTGATGCCCCCGACCCTGGTGACGTCGGCCTGCGGGCAGTCGACGGCGTCGATGATCCGGGTGAAGTACGGCAGGTCGTAGCCGTACTCACCGGCGGCCACCTCGCACTCCACCGCCGACCGGACCTCCCGCAGGCCGGGCAGGTCGTCGGAGGAGACCGGTTCCTCGAACCATCGCAGGTCCACGTCGGCGGCCTGATGGGCGACGCGGATCGCCTGTTTCGCGGAGTAGGCGCCGTTGGCGTCGGCGTACAGCTCCACGCCGCCGCCGACGACCTCGCGGGCGAGTTCGAGACGCTGCAGGTCGCGGCTCTCCCTGCTCCCCCACGACTCGCCGATCTTGATCTTAACCCGGGGAATGCCCAGATCGCCGGCCCAGTGCCCGAGCTGCTCCCGGGTCCGGCCCGCGTCGTACGTGGTGAAGCCGCCGGAGCCGTACACCGGCACCTCGGTGCGGACGGCGCCGAGGAGCCGGTGCAGCGGGAGTCCGAGGGTCCGGGCCCGCAGGTCCCACAGCGCGCAGTCGACCGCGGAGATCGCCATCGAGCAGATCCCCGGCCGGCCGGCGTTGCGGACCGTCCGGCACATCGCCTCGTGCGAGGCGGCGACGTCCTCGCTCACCACCGAGGCCAGCTCGGCGGTCACGACGTCGGCGACGGCGGCCGGGCCGTACGTCCAGCCGAGGCCGGAGCGGCCGTCCGCGCGGACCTCGACGAGCACCATCGTCGTCGACGTCCACTCCAGCGTGCCGTCGGCCTCGGGTCCGTCGGTCGGGATCGTGTACGCGGCGGCGTGCAGCTCGATCACGTGAGCACCTCCGCCAGGAGCTCGGCGAGGTGGATGGGCCGGGCGTCGGTCCGCTGCTCGATCTGGGTGCGGCAGGAGAAGCCGTCGGCGAGGATCCGGGCGCCGTCCGTCGCGTCGCGCACGGCGGGCAGCACGCCCAGCTCACCGACGCCGATGGACACCTCGTAGTGCCCGCGCTCGAAGCCGAAGTTGCCGGCGAGGCCGCAGCAGCCCTCGTCGAGGACCTCGGCCTCGATCCCGGCGCGCTTCAGCAGCTCGCCGTCGGCGTCGAAGCCCCAGATGGCGTGCTGGTGGCAGTGCGGCTGCGCGATGGCGTGGATCCCGGTCCCGGGCGGTGGCGCGGTGACGAACGCGGGCGCCCGGTCGAGGAGGAACTCCGACAGTGAGTGCGTCTGCTTCGCCAGCAGCTTCACGTCCTCGGACACCGGCTCCCCGGACAGCAGCTCCGGCGCGTCGGAGCGGAAGACGGCCGAGCAGCTCGGTTCCAGGCCCACGACGGGCACGCCCCGGCGCAGCCGTGGGGCGAGGGCGCGGACCGTGCGGCGCAGCACGCGGGCGGCCACGCCGAGCTGGCCGGTGGAGATCCAGGTCAGCCCGCAGCAGAGCGGGACGGGCGGCACCTCGACGCGGAACCCGGCGGCCTCCAGCACGCGTACGGCGGCCTTTCCGGCCGCGGGGTGGAAGTTGTTCGTGAAGGTGTCCGGCCACAGCACGACCGGGTCGCCGTCCCCCTGGGATCCGCGCCGGGCGAACCAGTCGGTGAAGCGTTCCCCGGCGAACCGCGGCAGGTCACGACGCTGGTCGACGCCACCGGCCCACTTGACGACACGGTTCAGGCCGGGTGCGTGCGTCACCGCGTTGACCACGCCCGGCGCCGCGGCGGCCAGCCGCGCGGACAGGGGCAGCCAGCCCATCGAGTAGTGCGGGCGCGGCCGGAGCCGCCACCGGTAGTGGTGGGCCAGGAACTCCGCCTTGTAGGTCGCCATGTCCACGTGGACGGGGCAGTCGCCGCGGCAGCCCTTGCAGGCCAGGCACAGGTCCAGGGCGTCGTCGACGTCCTTGGACCGCCAGCCGTCGGTGATCACCTCGCCGCGCATCATCTCCATGAGGACACGGGCGCGGCCGCGCGTGGAGTGCTCCTCCTCGCGGGTCACCCGGTAGCTCGGGCACATCACGCCGCCGGAGGTCGACCGGCACTTGCCGATGCCCACGCAGCGGGCGGCGGCGTGGGTGAATCGGTGGTGGTCATCCGGGTAGGAGAAGTGCGTCCGGGGCTCGCGCGGGTTGTAGTCGAGGTGGTCGAGGTTCTCGTCGAGCCGGTACACGCGGCGGCCGGCCGGCGCGGCGACCTTGCCCGGATTCATCCGGTCGTCGGGGTCGAAGATCTGTTTGTACCGGCCGAACAGCGCCACGACCTCATCGCCGAACATGATCGGCAGGAGTTCCGCGCGGGACTGCCCGTCGCCGTGCTCGCCGGACAGCGACCCGCCGTACGACGCCACCAGCCGGGCGGCCCGCTCGGCGAACCGCCGGTACTTCCCCACCCCGTCCGGGTCCTCGAGGTCGAAGGCGATGCGGGTGTGCACGCAGCCCTGCCCGAAGTGCCCGTACAGCGACGCCTGCCCGTAGTCGAACTCGCTCAGCAGCGCCCGGAAGTCGCGCAGGTAGTCACCGAGCCGGTCCGGCGGCACGGCGGCGTCCTCCCAGCCCTCGTGCGTGTCGGGATGGCCCGGCGGGTACGCGGTCGCGCCGAGCCCCGCCTCGCGGATCTTCCAGAGGCGTTCCTCCTCGGCGGGATCGTCCATGAAGACCACGTGCGGATCGTGGTCGGTGCCCCGCAGCTCCTTGATCATGTGCTCGGCCCGCCCGTCGGCCTCCTCACGGGTGTCGCCGCCGAAGCGGACCATGAGCCAGCCCGACCCCTCGGGCAGTCCCTTCAGGGCGTCCTTGCCCGCGGCGTTCTCGGCCCGGGCGATGTCGATGAGCGTCTCGTCGAGTCCCTCCAGCGCGAGCGGCCGGTAGCCCGCGACCTTGGTGACCGCGTCCCCGGCGCGGAAGATGTCGGGATAGCCCAGGACGACGAGCGTCTGGTGGTTCGGCACCGGGAAGAGCTCGATCTCCGCGTGCAGCACGGTGATCAGGGTCGACTCGCTGCCGACCAGCGCCCGCGCCACGTTGAAGTGCTTCTCCGGGAGCAGGGAGTCGAGGTTGTAGCCGGAGATCCGGCGCGGGATGTCCGGGTACCGCGTGCGGATCAGCGCGAGGTTCTCCTCGACGAGCTCCCGCATCGCCCGGTAGATCTCGGCACGGCGGCCGCCCTCGGCGAGGATCTTCTCGTACTCCTCGTCGGAGGTCTTCCCGACCCACATCCGCACGCCGTCGTACGTCAGCACCTCCAGGCGGATCACCGAGTCGGCCATCTTGCCGTACGCCTGCGCGGTCGCGCCGCACGAGTTGTTGCCGATCATCCCGCCGATCGTGCACGTGTCGTGGGTCGACGGCTTCGGCCCCACCTGCAGCTTGTGGGGGGCCAGCAGGTCGTTCAGGTCGTCCAGGCAGATCCCCGGCTGTACGAGGGCCCGCCGCTCCTTCTCGTCCAGCCGGATGAGGTTGTGGCAGTACTTGGACCAGTCGATGACCACGCCCTCGTTGCAGCACTCGCCCGCGAGACTCGTCCCGCCGCCCCGCGAGAACACCGGCGCCCCGTGCTCCCGGCAGACCGCGATCGCCTCGACGGCGGCGTCGACGTTGTGCGGCACCACCACGCCGATCGGCGTCTGCCGGTAGTTGGAGGAGTCATGGGCGTACGCCGCGCGCGAGCCCGCATCGAACCGGACCTCCCCGTCGACCCGCGCTTCGAGATCTCGCTGAAAGGCTCATAAGACTCCGGTTACCCGCCCGGCAGGTTTCAATCGCGTGCGCCGGGAACGGCGTCTTTAGTGACCGCACGAGGAGGAGAGATGACGCGAACTGTCGCCGACCACCTGCTGGAACGCCTCCGCGAGTGGGGCGTGGAGTACCTTTTCGGGTATCCCGGGGACGGCATCAACGGCATCATCGCCGCGCTCGAGCGGGCGGACGACAACCCCAAGTTCATTCAGTCCCGCCATGAGGAGATGTCCGCCTTCGAGGCCGTCGGATACGCCAAACTCAGCGGAAAGCCCGCCGTCTGCATGGCGACCAGCGGGCCGGGCGCGATCCACCTGCTGAACGGCCTGTACGACGCCAAGCTCGACCACGTCCCGGTGGTCGCGATCGTCGGGCAGACCGCCCGGTCGGCGATGGGCGGCAACTACCAGCAGGAGGTCGACCTGCTGTCGCTCTTCAAGGACGTCGCGAGCGAGTACGTGCAGATGGCGACCGTGCCGGCGCAGTTCCCGAACCTGCTGGACCGCGCGATCCGGATCGCCATGGACGAGCGGGCTCCCACGGCCATCATCATCCCGTCCGACCTGCAGGAAGTGGAGTACGAGCCGCCCGCGCACGCGTTCAAGAACGTCCCCTCCAGCGCCCCCGGCTACACGCCGCCCGTCACCGTCGCGCCGCCCCAGGAGATCGAGCGGGCCGCGGAGGTCCTCAACGCCGGAGAGAAGGTCGCCATCCTCATCGGGCAGGGCGCCCGCAGCGCGGCCGCGGAGGTGCACGAGGTCGCCGAGCTGACCGGCGCCGGCGTGGCCAAGGCGCTGCTCGGCAAGGACGTGCTGCCGGACACCCTGCCGTACGTCACCGGCTCCATCGGCCTGCTCGGGACCCGGCCGTCGTGGGAGCTGATGCGGGACTGCGACACCCTGCTGATCGTCGGATCGAACTTCCCCTACACCCAGTTCCTCCCCGAGTTCGGCCAGGCGCGCGCCGTGCAGATCGACGTCGACGGCAAGCTGATCGGGATGCGCTACCCGACCGAGGTCAACCTGGTCGGCGACGCCGCCGAGACGCTGCGGCAGCTCATCCCCCTGCTCAAGAAGAACAAGAACCGTTCCTGGCGCAAGAAGGTCGAGAAGAACGTCGAGCGGTGGTGGGGCACCGTCGAGCGCGAGGCCATGGTCGAGGCCGACCCGATCAACCCCATGCGGCTCTTCTACGAGCTCAACGACCGGCTGCCGAAGAACGCCATCCTGACCGCCGACTCCGGATCGGCGGCGAACTGGTACGCCCGCGACCTGCGGCTGCCGTCGGGCGTCCGCGGCACGCTGTCCGGGACGCTGGCCACGATGGGGCCGGCTGTGCCGTACGCCATCGGCGCGAAGTTCGCCCACCCCGACCGGCCCGCGATCGCGTTCGTCGGCGACGGGGCCATGCAGATGAACGGCATGGCGGAGCTGATCACGATCCGCCGCTACGCCGACCGCTGGCAGGACCCGCGGCTGATCGTCGCCGTGCTGCACAACAACGACCTGAACCAGGTCACGTGGGAGCTGCGGGCGATGGGCGGCGCGCCGAAGTTCGAGGAGTCGCAGGTGCTGCCCGAGGTCTCCTACGCCGGGTTCGCGAGCATGATCGGCCTGGAGGGGATCCACGTCGACAAACCCGACGAGATCGGGCCCGCCTGGGACCGCGCGCTGAGCGCGGACGGCCCGGTCGTGCTCGACGTCCGGTGCGACCCCGACATCCCGCCGATCCCGCCGCACGCGGAGTTCTCACAGATCAAGGACATGACCGAGGCGGTCCTCAAGGGCGATCCCGACCGGGTGGGGATCGTGAAGAAGGGGATCAAGACCAAGATGCAGGAGCTGATCCACCGCTGAGCGCGCGGGCGCCCCTGCCATCCGCCGACCGCACCCCGACCCGTGGAGGTACTCATGGACTCAGATCCGCGCGAGACGCAAGACGAGGACCGGCAGTCGAACTCGGCCGCGCGCCTCTCGGAGCAGGCCGCCGAGCACGTCGGACGCGGCTACGACTCGACCCAGGAGGCCTTCGTGCACGAGCAGCGCGAACAGGGCCGGTCCGAGGACGATGAGGACGTCTCCCCGCGCTGACCCCGGGCACCCCTGATCGAAACGCCGACGCGGGCCCCGCATGGGGTCCGCGTCGGCACAGGGGCGTTCCTAGCCGTGTTCCGGGCGCTCGGATCGGCGCGGTCCGCCTTCGACCTCGCGTCTGACCTCCCGCTCGGCCCGGCGCCGGGCCTCGGCGAAGTAACGCTTGGGGTCACGGATCATGCGCTCCGAGCGATCGTCGGAGTCCTGCACGACGATGTCGTCCGCCATATCCACTCCCTCCCTTTCCGTAAGTGTCGGTGCCGTCCGGGCGAAGGTCAATCCGGATCACCCACCGCCTCGGCGCGAGGTCCGATCCCGCCGCCTCGGCGTGGGGTCCGATCAGACGGGCCGGCACGGGATCCGGTTCCGCCGTCCGGCGTGGGCTTCGGTCCGGTCACCGGCCGACCCGGAACACTCCCTCGTCCGGTGCCCCGTACGCGAGCGCGTCGGCGAGCAGGCCGGCCAGCAGCCGGACGAACGGCACCTCCGCCTCGGTCACCCCGGCGACGTCGATGGCGTCGACCGTGAGGATGCCGAACGCCCGATGCCCGGCGACCACGGGCACCGCGACGAACGACCGGTACCCGTGCTGGGCCGAGCCGCGCCACCCCGGCGGCGGGTCGGCCTCGACGTCCAGCGACACGACGTCCTGGTTGTGCCGGATCATCGCGAACACCGAGTCGCCCTCGACGGTGCCCTCCTCGAAGACCGTCACGGGCTCGTCCGCGCGCCCGGCGTACTGCGCGGGCTCCAGCTTGCGCGGTTTGCCCGGCGCGAACCGGAACCAGCAGGCCCGGACGCGTTCGGCGTCGATGAGGTGCGCCGCCGAGTCGAGGATCATCGGGACGGTGGCCTCCCGCAGGTTGCCGCGCTCCTGCCGGTTCGTGGCGGTGGCGATGCGCCCGAGCTGCCGGACGATCGGGTCCAGCGCGTCGTTCATCGTCACCCGCATCTCGACGGCGGCCTCGATGGCCGCCTGCTCGGCCTCCTTGCGCAACCGTTCCTTGCGGATCTGTTCGTATCCGGGCACCGCTGCGCCCACCACGCTCATGATGATGCTGAGCCCGATCCACCAGGGCTTGAGCGCGCCGGCGTCGCCGGCCTCGGCGCCCGCCAGGGCGACCAGGCCGACGGAGGCGACGCTCACGCCGGTGGTGAGGTAGATGCGCCCGACGGGACGCCGGTTGCCCTTGGGAGGTAGCCGCACCCACCGCAGATTAGGCGATCTTCGGTCGATTCGCTTGACCTACGGTCACGATGTCGGTCATCGGTCGACCGTGAGTGACGCGGCAGTCGTTCAGCCGGGCGGTGCGCGGACGACGGCGACCGGGCAGTGGGCCCGGTGGACGACGGCCTGACTCACGGAGCCGAGCAGCATGCCGCTCAGGCCGGCGCGGCCGCGGGATCCGACCACGAGGAGCTCCGCGCCGGCGGACTCGTCGATCAGTACCCGGCTCGCCACGCCGAGGCCGACCACCGTCCGTACGTCCGGGCGCCCGTCCGCGAGCCGCGTCAGCATGGCCTCCGCCGCCTCCCGGTCCTCCTCCCGGTCCACGGCGTGGACGACCGTGAGCCCGCACTCGCGGTCGTCCGCCTCGGCGAAGGCGAACCGGATCGCCGCCTCCGACAGGCCGGTCCCGTCCACACCGGCGACGACCCGGCCGGCGGAGGGACCGGGCGCGGCGTCGGGCAGCCCCGGGCGGATGACGACGACCGGCACGTCGGCGCGGACCGCGACCTCCATGGCGGTCGAACCGGTGACCAGCCGGGACATGGCCAGGAAGCCGGTCGATCCGACAACGATCATCGCGGCGTCGGCGGCCTCGGCGAGCAGCCGGTCCGGCTCCCGTCTCGGCAGCACCCGTACGAGCGAGCCGCGCCGGCCCGCCTCCTCGATCGCCCAGGTGACGGCCTCGTCCCCGGAGGGGGTGCCGTCGACATAGGCGATCACGGGCCCCGCTTCCTCGGGGATCCGAGAGCCGCTCATCGTTCTTCCCGAAGGTCGGTTCCGCCGGCGACCGTCCCGTCCCACCGGCCGGCCGGGCCGGCGGTCCGCGGATCAGCGGCTCGGCGCGGCCGGGCGAGGCGACGAAGCCTGCCGGCGGGACGGGATGCGCGCGTTCACTACCGGGTTTCCACCCCAGCGGGCGACTAAGCGGGACAAAGGTCCCCTTTCGGGCACCCGGCCGGCCCTGTCCGGCGCGGCCCCGCCTCCGGACGATGAGGGTGCGCCTCATCCTCGGCCGGCGCGAACCGGCCGGACGGCCCGCCCCTCGTGGCGGCCTCGGGGCGACGCCTTATCTCCCCCCACTGGTGATGACACGGCCAATTAAGGGAAGACCGAAAGAAAGGCATCAGATGGCCAAAATTGCGATCATCGGGGAAGGGGTCAAGGTCACGGGCTTCGGGCTCGCCGGAGCGATCGTCCTGCCCGCGGAAGAACCTGACGCCGTCCGCGCCGCCTGGCGCTCCCTGGGCACCGACGTCGCCATCGTCATCCTGACCTCGCGGGCGGCCCGTGTCCTGGACGGCGAGCCGTCCTCCTGGCCGCTCACCGTCGTGATGCCGCCATGAGGAGCCGGCCACGCGTCACGGTCGGGCGGTCGTGAAGCGTGCCGGAACAGCACGAGAAGGGGAAACGGCCATGCCGACCACAACCCGCCACTGCGGATGCGGGGACATCGCAGCGGTGATCTTCGGCGTGGACGGCGTCCTCGTCGACACCGCCCACGCGTCGGGCACGGCCTGGAAGGCCGTGCTCGATCCGTTCCTGCGCTCACACGCCGTCGTGTACGAGACGGAATGCCGGTACTTCGACGCGGGCACCGACTACCGCCGGTACATGCAGGGCCGCACCACGATGGACGGCCTGCGGCAGTACCTCACCGCGTGCGAGATCCCCCTGTGCTTCGACGCCCTGCGCGGCCTCGGCGCGCGTCATGAGGAGCTGTTCCTCCTGATCATCGGCCGCCTCGGCGTCCAGGCGTTCGCCTCCTCGGTCGGCGTGGTCCACGCCGTCCGCCTGCACGGGCTGCCCACGGCGGCCGTCTCCGCCACCCGGTACGCCGCCGAACTGCTGCGCCGAGCGGGCCTCGCGGGGCTGTTCGACGTCCGCCTCGACGCGCTCCACCCGACCGAGAAGGGTCCCGCCGTATCGGCGGACTGCCTCTTGCGGGAGGCGGCGCGCCGGATGCGGGTCGCTCCGGCGCGGACGGCCGTCATCGAGGAGAACCTCACCGCCGTCCAGGCCGCCCAGCGTGCCGGATTCGGTCTCGTCATCGGGGTCGACCGGGGTGGCCGGTCCCTGCTGCTGCCCGAGTACGGGGCGCACCGGGTGATCACCGATCTGTCCGAGCTCGGGGTCGGGGAGCGCGTCGCCTGACCGGCCGCCGTACGCGCCCCGGTGCGCTCACCTGCGGGGTCGTACGACGGCGACCGAGCACGGCGCGTGCACGAGCACGGCGTGGCTCACCGAGCCCAGCCGGAGCCCCGGGACACCGCCGAGCCCCCGATCCCCCACGACGAGCAGCCCGGCGTCGGCGGCGGCCTCCAGCAGCGCGTGCCGCGGCGTCCGCATGACCAGACTGGTCTCGGTCTCGACGTACGGGTACTTCTCCCGCCACGGGCACACCGTGCGCTCCAGCCGCGCGGCGCCGAGCATCCGGAGTTGCTCCGGGTCGCGCAGCATGCCCATCTCGGCCGAGGCGATGGCCTCCGCCTCCCAGCAGGCGAACACCGCCCGTACGGACCGTCCGCGCAGGGCCGCGTCCTCGTACGCGAACGCCAGCGCGGCCTCGGCGGCGGGCGACCCGTCCACGCCCACGACGATGGGGCCGCCGGGCTCGGGGTCGTCGCGCATCACCAGCACCGGGCAGTGACCGTAGGCGGCCAGGTGCAGCGCCGTCGATCCGGCGCCGAGGCCGGCGAACCCGCCCCGCCCGTGCGAGCCGACGACGGCCAGCGCGGCGCTCTCGGACTCGTCGATGAGGACGGCCGAGGCCGGGCCGGTCGCGAAGCGCGGCCGTACCATCAGGGCCGGGCGCAGCTGCCGGGCGACGAACACCCCGTGTTCGAGGGTGTGGCGCCCCATCCGCCGCGCCGTCTCCAGCGCCTCGGGCCCCGACGGCGGGACCGGGTACGGCCAGTGCCAGGCGTGGCACACGGTGAGCGGAAGCCGGCGGACCCGCGCCTCCTCCACCGCCCGGCGCAGCGCGCGCTCGGCTCCCGGGGAACCGTCGAAGCCCACCAGGACGTAACTGCCATCGAAGGTCGCCATGGGATCAGATCCCCCCTGCTTCGGCCTATTCGAAGCCAATCGCACCGCGGCTTCGGCCGGCAGAGGCGAAGGCCCGCGGAGGGGAAGGACTCTCGGGCCTTCAGGCCAGGACCAGAGACCCTCCCCATTTCCAGGAGAAGGGGCCTAACCTGCGGGTAGAGGTGGCCGTGATGGAGGTGTCCCATGCGTGCACTCACTATCCAGGTGCTCGGCTTCATCCGTTACCTGCGCCCGGACCGTAACCCCCTGCGGCGTCCGCTCGACCGGCTCCACTCCCGCCTCGTGGCGGTGCTGGGGGCGCTCTTCCTGATCACGGGCGTCATCGCCTCCGCGCTCATGATCCACTTCGTGGACGGCGCCGGGCTGCGGGCGGAGCACCGCCAGGCGCGGACCCGGTACCAGGTCGACGCGGTGGTGACCGCCACCGGCGCGGCGGCGTCGCGGAACGGTGTCGAGCAGGAGACGCGGTTGCGCTGGCTCGACCGGACGGGCCGCTGGCATAACGGCGGCGTCGTCCCCGCCGGGGACGACCACGTCGGCGTCCATCGCCGGGTCTGGATCAACCAGGCGGGCGATCTCACGGCCCGGCCCCGCACGCACGCCCAGACGCTGACCGACACCACGCTGGCCGTGTTCGCCGCCCTGACGTCGCTCATGATCCTGCACGCCGGCGCGTACGCCGCGGTCAACCGCCGTCTGGAGCGCCGGCGGATGGTGCTGTGGGAGAACGCGTGGGCCGCCACCGCTCCCCGCTGGACCGGACGCTCCTAGCCGGGCGACGGGCCGGTCGGGTGGGTCACAGTTCGCCGACCGTCACGTCGGCGGCCGGTCGCCGGACGCTGTCGAACTCGTCGTCCGCCACTCCG
The DNA here is from genome assembly GCF_039542035.1 of Actinoallomurus liliacearum. NCBI lineage: Bacteria > Bacillati > Actinomycetota > Actinomycetes > Streptosporangiales > Thermomonosporaceae > Actinoallomurus > Actinoallomurus liliacearum. The sequence goes on along the minus strand of NZ_BAABHJ010000006.1, from coordinate 88,994 downwards.
AACCGCACCATCATCTGGGGGTAGGTGCCGTCGCAGAACCGCGCGCGGATGAACTCCCGCAACTCCGGCACCTCCAGCGCCTGGGTGTGGAACGCGGCCGACACGTCGTCCTTGGTGGCGCGCAGCAGCACCCGCTGGAGGGCTTGGCCCGCCCGCAGCCAGTCGTCCCGGCCGTCCCCCGTGGTCGCCAGGACGGCGACGACTCCGGTGGCCTCCCCCGGTTCGCCGCCGACCAGGCCCCACCCCTGGCCGCGCGCGAAGTCCCGGCCCGCGAAGTGCGGATCGGTGCGGTCCGTATCGCGCGGGTAGGCCGTCTCGGGCACGCCGTCCAGCGGCTCGCCGCACGGCGCGGGCGCCCAGCGGGCCACCTCCTCGACGTACGCCGGATCCAGGCACTGCACCTGCTCGGCGACCTCCGACAACGCGGCGAGCGCGATGCGGACGCGAGGGTCGGCGACGATCCGCAGTGAGGCGTGTTCGGCGCACGCGTGGGCCCGCAGGGACTGCAGCAGCCCGACCGGCAGCGCGCCGGCCCGGAAGCCACCGCGATGGGTGCGCCGCCGTCTGATCTGGTCGTACATCCGCCGCTCCTCGTCGGTGGCGGACTGCGGCTCGCCCAGGATCACGTCGGCGATCAGGCCCGGCCGGTCCGGGTCGGACGCCATCCGCACCTCCGGCAGCCGCCCGAGGCGGCGTACGGCGAGCCGCAGCGTGAACAGGGCGGCGCCGCAGCTGATCAGCATCTCCCGGCCCGACGGATCCGCGACGCTCAGGCGGCGTTCGGTGTCGGAGTGCAATGTGACCGTCTCACCGTGGGGTTCGAACCACCAGGGCTGGGTGTTGTGCGGCGACGGCGCCCACACGGCGGCGTCGACGAGCAGTTGCGCGACCGTCTCCTGACGCTCCGGCCCGTTCGCGGCATCCATCGTGTCCCCTCCTGTACTCCACGACCTGGTCGTCACGGCCGGTCCGCCCGAGCCGGGGCACGACGCGCTCCCGCGCGGCCGGCGAGCAGCCCGGGACCGTCACCGCCCGGCCGGTACGACGGCCAGCGGGCACTTCGCCCGGTGCAGCAGCGCGTGCGAGACCGAGCCGAGCAGCAGCCCTTTGAAGCCGCCCCGGCCGCGGGTCCCCACGACCAGCAGCTCCGCTCCCTCGGAGGCGTCGGCGAGTACCCGTGCGGCGCGGCCGTGCACCGCCTCCGGGATCACCTCGACGCCGGGGAACTTGCCCCGCCAGGGCACGAGCGCCTCCTCGATCCGCCGCAGCTCGTCCTCGGCCATGACCTGCGGGTCGTACACCAGCGGCTGGATGTCGCCCGGAGCGGTCGAGGCCGGATGCCACCAGGCGTGCATCACGCGCAGCAGCGCGGTCCGCAGCGCCGCCTCCTCGAACGCCATGGCGATCGCCGCCTCTCCGGTCGCCGCCGTGTCCACGCCGATCACGACCTCCCGCCGGGCCGGCGGTTGCAGGCTCCGGACCACGACGACGGGCACCGGCGCGTGCGCGACCACCTGCAGCGTCGTCGAGCCCAGCAGGAGGCCCGCCGCCGCACCGACTCCGCGGCCGCCCAGCACGACCATCGCGGCCGCACCCGCCCGCTCCAGGAGGATCCGGGTCGCCGGCCCCGGCACGAGCTCGCCCTCGATCTCGACGCCGGGAGCGCGCTCGCGCGCGGCCGCGACCGCCTCGTCGACGACCGTACGACCCTGGGACAGCAGCCACGTCCGTATCGAGGCGAAGCGCGGGTCGACCGGTGTCTCGTACAGCCATGGGGCGACGGCGTGGAGGATCCGCAGGGGCAGGGCCCGGCGGCCCGCCTCCTCGGCGGCCCAACGCGTGGCGGCCGTGCCGCTGTCGGACCCGTCCGTTCCCGCGAGGATCTCGTTCACGAGGGTCGTCTCCTCTCCGGTGCCCGCGGCGCTGCGCTCGGTCGCCATCCGCCATCCGCCGTCCGCCATAAAGCCTCATGTTCAGGACATCCGGCGGGAGACGGGGACTCCAAGGGCGAAAGGTCCTTGACAGGCTCCCGTTGGTCCCGTGACCCCGTGGCCCCGCCGAACGGCGGACGGATCTCGCCCGCCCGGCGGTGGACAGGCGGCGCGCGCCGGCGCCTCGCTCGGGCCGGCCGGCCCACGGCCCCGCGACGCGGCGGAATCCCCGTTTGCCGTCCATTGCGGACCGGAGGCCCGCGCATAAGGATTCCATTGCGCCGACTTCCCTTGGCGATTCCTTAGGCTGTGTCCTGATTGATAAGGATGATGCCGGAGCATGCGTCCAACGAAGGCGAAGAAAAGCGCCATTCGCGGCGCCCGGTCGGGCGCCACCGGCACGGCCGGGCCTCGCCGGCGAGCCGGTGCACTCATCGCCTCGGAGCCGGGCGGTTCCTCGCCCACCATCGACCGGCGGCCTGCTCCGGACGTATGGCACGGCCTGCGAATCCGTCTCGTACGACCACCCGCTGCCCCGGATCCAAAGTAGCTACATTTGCCGCCTAAAGCGCAGATATGTTGCATGGAGGACGAGAGTCAATTATCGCCATATATGGACTTTTGCGGTTGATTCCGACCAGCCGGGGATATGGTGTTGTTTGTGGCGAACGGGCTGAAATGGCCCAATTGCCGGGCGTGATCAACACGACACGCCAACGCGCCGACCCAAGGAGGTTCTTCAGATGAGGATTCCGAAGCGGATGGCACTCGGCATCTCCGGCCTGGCCTTTGCGGGAGCGACCGCCCTCACGCTGGGCGCCGCCGCGCCGGCCGGCGCCCAGACGGTGAGCGGCGCTCCTCAGAGCCTCGTGACCTGCGGTGGCGGCTGGGGCGGCTGCTGGAGCGGCTGGGACTGCTGGGACGACTGCTGGGACGACTGCGGGTGCTGATCACGGGCAGCCGATAGCAGGCCGGCGTCCGGCCAGGACGCGCTCGGGCGCCGGACAGCGGATTCGCCAGGCCCACCCGGGTCGCGTACGCGACCGGGCGCCGCCGGCAAGGGGTCTCGCACCTTTCGGGTGCGGGACCCCTTCGCGCGCGCCCGGACTCCTAAAACATGAAGCTTACTCACTAGTAAGTTGACGGGCATTACCGGCTTGTTACAGATAAGTAAGAGGCCCGGGTCAACATCCCCCCGCTCGGTTCCCGGGCCGGAAGGAGCCCCGCCATGAACACCTCCCTGGGCCGGCGCGCGGCCACCGCCGCCACGGTCATCGCCCTCGGCGGCCTCGGCATCGTCGCGGCACAGGCACCGGCCGGCGCGTCGACCTTCTCGACCTCCTACACCTGCAACTCGATCCTCGGAACCCAGAGCATCAGCGTGAACGGAACCGCCACGGCGTCGCCGAACCCGGCCAAGGTCAACACCTCGGTCCACGCGACGGTGCACGTGGTGACCACCCTGTCCTCCCCCCTGGCGATCAACTCCTGGAGCGCCACCCTGACCGCCGACGTCAGCGGCGCGCAGACCGCGTCCTTCCCGCTCACCGGCTCCGGTGGCGCGCTTCCCGCCAACCAGCCCATCACGGCCGACGTCGCCGGCAACTGGACGCCGACCGTGGTCGGCACCGATCAGTTCCAGGGCGGCAACCTCAGCATCAAGGCGAACGTCGCGATCTTCGGGAACATCACGGCCACGTGCACCCCGAACAGCCCGCGCCCCGTCGCCGAGACGCTCACCGTCACCTCCTGACCCCGCCGATCGGGGACGGCCTCGCACTCAGCGGTGCGGGGCCGTTCCCATGCCGTCCGTCAGGCGTCCGGCCCGCCCTCCCGGCACGACAGGAGCGGCTCCGTCCCGAGGTCCGGACCGGCCACGGGATCAGGCAACGCACGGTAGATCAGCAGGCAGGTGTCGTCCTCCCGGACGCTGTCGCTCAACATGGCCTCGAGCACGCTGTCGGCGACGTGGTCAAGCTCGCCCTCGGCCGACCGGAACGCGGCGGCGAGGCGCTCGATGCCGTGATCCAGGCTCGCGTCGCGGCGCTCGATCAGGCCGTCGGTGTAGAAGATCACGGCGCATCCGGGCGTCAGCCAGGTGCGGTGCTCCTTGATCGCGGCCTTCTCGAACGGCATGCCGAGCAGGAAGTCATGGCCGTGCAGGACGGTGACCGAGCCGTCCGGCGCGCGCAGCAGCGGCGGCGGATGGCCGGCGTTCGACCAGCGCAACCGGCCGTCGGGCGACATCTGGGCGAGCACGGCGGTCGCCAGGTCCTCCGGCTGCAGGTGGGACAGCATCCGGTGCATGCAGGTGAGCACCTCGCCGGGGCCCTCGGCGTCCATCGCGTAGGCGCGCAGGGCGGTGCGCAGCTGACCCATCAGCGTGGCCGCCTGCAGCCCGTGCCCGGTGACGTCGCCGACAGCGATGATCACGTCGCCGTCCGGGCGCTCGAACGCGTCGTACCAGTCGCCGCCGACGTTCAGTCCCGCCTCGGCCGGAAGATAGCGCGCGGTGAACTCCAGCCGCGCGGCCGGCGGCAGATCGGTGAGCATGGCGCGCTGCAGGCGTTCGGCGACGTCGCGCTCGTGCTCGTAGCGCAGCGCGTTGTCGATCGCCGCCGCGGTGAGCCGCGCCAGTTCCCGGAACATCGCGATGTCCTCGGTGCCGAACGACGCCGCCGCGGCCCTGGCCTCCAGGACGCCCAGGGTGACTCCGTGGGAGATCAGCGGAAGCGCCAGGAGCGGCTCCCGTCCCGGTCTGGTGTCGAGGTCCCTGGACGGGTGCGGGTCGTCACGGGCCACGGTGACCCGCTGCACGCGGCCGCTGACATAGGCCTTCTCCACGTATGGCGACGGCGCCGCGGCGGACGACGCGGCCGGGACCGGTTCCAACGGCCCGGACCCGCGCACCAGCCACACGGTCACCGCCGAGGCGTAACGGGGGACGACGAGGGAGTGCAGCCGGGCCAGGACCGTCTCGTGGTCCAGGGACTCCGACAGCGTCGACCCGGCGTGCGCCAGGAACGCCAGCCGGGACCGCGCCGCGTCGGCCGCCGCGCGGGCCGTACGCTCGGCGCGGAGGGAACGCTGCTGCAGTTCGCTCGCCTTGCGCAGCCGCTCGGCGTTCTCGGCGAGCTCCGCGTGCAGCGCGACGACGCCCTTGTTGGTCTGCTCCAGCTCTTCCTGGGACCACTCGACCATGGTCTGCAGCTCGATGAGGTGATCGAGCAACGCGGTCCCGCCGAGCGACCCGGCCCCGTCGAGCGACGCGGTCCCGTCCAGCGACCCGGCTCCGTCCAGCGACGCGGTCCCGTCCAGCGACCCGGCCCCATCGGGCGACGCGGCTCCGTCGCGTGCGGCGGGCGTGCCGTCGATCGGTCGTGGGGCCGTCCCCACGGCCGTGGCCAGGGTGACCGTACCCTCCGGGGGCGTCCCGACCTTGATCACGGCCGTCAGCCGGTGGTCCTCGGCGCTCAGCTCGACGGTGCCCGCGGGGTGGTGGTCGCGCAGCGCCCGTGCGACGGCCGCGAGGAAGCGCGCGCGTTCGTCGGCCGCCACCCCGAGCCGGACCGCGGCGGCCGCGGCGGAGGCCAGCGCCGGGCCGGCGTCCGTGACGGGTCCGTCGTAGATCCGCTGCCTCATCGGACGTCCTTGTTCGTTGGGGTCCTGATCACCACCACGGTGGCGTCGTCGTTGCCGCGGTGCGCGTCCCGCCAGATCAGCGCGGCCAGGATGGCGGGGTGGTGACGGTCGACCTCCGGGTAGTCCTCCAGCCGCCAGCGGCCGTTGATCCCGTCGGTGTGCATGACGAGCAACGCGGGATCCGTCCAGTCGGCCGAGTCGAGCCGATGGGAGCGGGTGGGGACTCCGGCGCCGAGAATGCCGGGCATGCACAGGAGGGTACGCCCCTCGCGCGGCGGGTAGAGCCGGCCGGTGACGTTTCCCACACAGCCGTAGGTCAGCCTGCGCCCCCAGCCGTCGACCTGGGCCACCCCGGCCGCCACTCCCCTGGTGGTCCGCAGGCCGGTGTCGAGCTCGCGCAGCAGCCGGGAGACGTCGGTGACGGTGTGCCGCCCGGCGAGGTCGAGGGTCGCCTGCCGGGCCTCGGCCGCGCGGGGGCCGTGCCCCAGGCCGTCGACGACCGCGACGGTCAACCGGTCGCCCTCCCAGGCGACGCCGTACCCGTCTCCCACCACCGACTCCGCGGGGTGTGGGGTGAGCACGCCGCCGACCTCGATCCCGTCCGCGCTCTCCTCCGCGGCGGCGCCGACGCGGGCCAGCACCACGGTGCCCTGCCCCGGCCGGCTGTACAGGTCGAACCGGGTGGCCACACGGCGGCAGGTCCCCAATCCGCCGCCGAGGGACGACGTCGTCGTGTAGCCGTCCGCCATCGACGCGGGAACGTCGGCGATGCCCGGTCCGCGGTCGACGGCGGCCAACTGGACGACGCCGTGTCCTGACGCGGTCACCAGCAACCGGCCGCCGTACGCGTGCTTGACCAGGTTGGTGGCCAGCTCCGTCGCGAGCAGTTCGCAGCGTGCGGTCGACCGCGCGTCGAGCCCCGCCGTCCGGGCCGCGGCCGTGGTCGCGGCGACCGCGCCGTGGACCTGGCTCTCGTCGGACACGGATAGGTTCCAGCCCGCGCCCACCTGCACGCGGAGGCTCACCTCAGGCTCCCCGGACTCCGCGCGGCCACGCCGTGACCGTCACGGTCGTTCCGCGGCCGGCACCGGTCTCGATCGCGAACTCCTGTACGAGCCGGCGCGCGCCGCCGAGCCCCAGGCCGAGCCCGTGTCCCGTCGTGTACCCGTCGGACAGCGCCGTCTCCACGTCGGCGATGCCCGGCCCCTGGTCGCTGAACCGCAGCCGGACGCCCCGGCCCCCGGGCGCCTCCGGCATCGCGATCTCCATCTGGCCGCCTCCACCGTGCACCAGGGTGTTCCGGGCGAGCTCGCTGGCGGCGGTGACGAGCTTGGTCTGCTCGACCAGGCTGAAGCCGGCCGCCACGGCGGCCTCACGGACCGCCTGGCGGACACCGGCGATCTCCATGTCGCTGGTGATGGGCAGGGTCGTCACGGCCGCTGTGGTCACGGGCCCACCCCGTCCACCTCGAAGAGGGCGAGGGCGTCCTCCAACGACCTCGCCGTCTGGAGTCCCGGCAGGCCGAGACCCATCTCCACCATGGTGATCGCCACGGACGGCCGCATCCCGCACACGACCGTCCGGCCCGCCAGGACGCGCGTCGCCTCGGCGATCTCCGCCAGGACGCGGGCGAGGAACGAGTCGATCATGTCCACCTGAGAGATGTCGATGATCACACCGTCGGTGCCCGCCGCGGCCATCTCCGCCAGATCCTGCTGCAACGCGACCGCGAGGGAGTCGGTGAGCTCCTGCTGGATGCTCGCCAGCAGGAGCTCACCGATCCGGTGCACGGACACGCGCCGCATGCCGGTCGCCGCGTTCACGCCCGGCCGACGCTGGTGCCGACCTGGCCGAGCGACCATTCGAGCGCGTCGGCCAGAGTGGCTCGGGTGGTGATGTCGCCCAGGTCGATGCCGAGCTGGACGATCGTCTGGGCGATCTGGGGCCGGATCCCGCTGACCACGCACCGGGCGCCCATGAGGCGTACGGCCAGCGCGGTCTTCATCAGATGCTGGGCCACCACCGTGTCGACGAGCGGAACCCCCGTGATGTCGAGGATCGCCACGGTGGCGTGCTGGTCGACGATGGCCTCCAGCAGCGTCTCCATGACCACCTGGGTGCGGGCGCTGTCGAGGGTCCCGATCAGCGGGACCGCCACCACCCTGTCCCATAGCTTCAGGACCGGCGTGGCGACCTCGAGCAGCTGCTGGCGCTGCCGGGCCACGATGTCGCCCTCGTCGCTCAGGGAGATCTCCATGCCGACGAGGCGGAGCGTGCCCATCAGGTCGGTGGCGGCGATCAGCGCCGCGCCCCGGTCGACGTCCGCGAACTCGCGGTCGACCATGGCGATCACCGGCCGCTTGAGCTCGGCGACCTCCGCCGCCACCCGCAGCGGCGACCCGGACCTGGCCCGTGCGGCGACCATCTGGGCCAGAACGGTCCGCACCTGGTCGAGCGCCGGCACGGTGACGTCGTCGACCCGTCCGTCCCGGGCGACCTCGGTGAGGGCGTCCACGAGGCGGTGGGCGGCGCTCACGGCGGCGTCGCGGCCGGAGACGTACACGGCGCGGAAGAGCGTGAGGTCCGCCCACTGTTGCGCCACCTGCTCCCTCCGCGTCCGCAGGAACTCCGCGACCGCGGCGGCGCCGCGGTCCTCCGCTACCGTCACTTGGTCATCTCCTCCGGTTCATCGGTGGTCGACTCGAGATCGGCTACCCGCCGTTCCAGGGGACGCGGACCCTGCCGGGCACCGCGTCGGGAGAAGTCACGGGAGCGGGCCCGAAAGCCTCCGGAAGAGCCGACACGGATCGGCCGCCCCGGGGGACACGTCCTTGGTGGCGGCCATGGTTGTCACCCGACAATCTTAGAAGACGTCACGGGCAGGTAACGAAACCGCATCCCGCCTGCCAGGTCAACCGGGGTGCGCCCAACGGCCGAACCTGCGCCCCACCAAGAGATAGGCGATCATCGCGCCCGCCGTGTTGAGGATGACGTCGTCCACGTCGAAGCTGCGCCCCGTGATCAACAGGCCCTGGACCGCCTCGATCGCCAGCGAGATCACGGCCACCGTCAGGGTCAGCCGGATGACGCCGCGGAAGCGGTCGAACAGGACGGGCAGCAGAACGCCCAGGGGCATCAGAAGCGCCAGGTTGCCGCCGATCTCGAGGATGGCCTCCTTGATGCTCGGGCGGTCGAGGTAGAACCGCAGGGTGGCCCCCGGGTGCGGGTTGTCGTGCACCTGACCGCTGGCTCCGGGCATCGGGCGCAGCGTCAGCCGGGCGAGCGCGACGGCGAAGACCACCGCCGCCGCCAGCGCGAGCAGGACCCACAGCCAACGTATGACTCGCGTGATGAAAGGCCGGGAGACTTGCTCCGTACCGTGCCGCTTCGCGACCGACTGCATTTGCGCCTTCCCTGACTCGGGGCCACTGATGGGGACTGCGCACCGATACCCGCCAGTTCGCCGGATATGCGCCCGACCGGGCACGCGGATGCCACTCGCCGTACGATGGTTCGTTCACCGAACTCGTGGTCGGTCCGTCCGGCCCCCGGCGAACGGAGGACGGGATGATCCTCGACGAACTGCCCGTGCCGATCGTGCTGGCCCCGCTGGCCGGAGGCCCGTCCACCCCGCGGCTCACCGCGGCGGTCAGCGAGGCCGGTGGGCTGGGATTCCTCGCCGCGGGTTATCTCACGACCGAGGCCCTGCGCACCCGGCTCGACGAGACGCGAGCCCGGACCCGACGGCCCATCGGGGTGAACCTCTTCGTCCCCGGCCGCCCGGCGGCCCCCGAGACCGTCGCGCGGTACGCCGCCGGCCTCGCCGAGGAGGCGGCGCGCGCGGGCGCCGGTCTCGGCGAGTCCCGGTTCGAGGACGACGAGTGGGCGGCGAAGCTCGACCTGCTCGCCGCCGCGCCCGTCCCGGTCGTGTCGTTCACCTTCGGTCGCCCGCCCGCCGACGTCGTCGAGCGGCTGCGCCGCGCGGGCAGCGAGGTCTGGGTGACCGTGACCCGGGAGGAGGAGGCCGTCCAGGCGGTGGACGCGGGCGCCGACGCACTCGTCGTCCAGGGCGCGGAGGCGGGGGGGCACCGCGCCTCCTTCGTCGACGACCCCGCCGACCGCGGCGAGGGCATCGGGCTGCTGTCCCTGCTCCAGCTCCTGCGGCACGCCGTCGACGTGCCGCTGGTGGCGAGCGGCGGCATCGCCACCGGCGCCGGGATCGCGGCCGCGCTGGCCGCTGGGGCCTCGGCCGCCCAGCTCGGCACCGCGTTCCTGCGCTGCCCGGAGGCGGGCACTACCCCGGTGCACCGGCAGGCCCTGGCCTCGCCGACCCCGACCGCGATGACGCGGGCGTTCACCGGGCGCCTCGCGCGCGGCATCCGCAACGGGTTCCTCGAGCGGCACAGCGACGACGCGCCGGTCGCCTACCCCGAGATCCACCACGTCACCGCGCCGCTGCGGCAGGCCGCGCGCGCCGCCGGCGACCCGGACCTGGTGAACCTGTGGGCCGGGCAGGCGCACGCCCTCTCCCGGGAGGTGCCCGCGGGCGAGCTCGTCGGCCTGCTCGCCGCGGAGACCGACGCGGCGCTGCGGGCCGCCGCCGCCCGCCTGCGACGGCCGTAGCGCGGCTGCGGGCGGACCCCGGCCCTGGCCGACGGCCGCCCGGCCGGACCGGCCGGACCGGCCGGACCAGCGACTCTCACCTCGGTCGTCCACAGGCGGCGGATTCCGGGCGCGGGGAGGGAACGCTTCGCCGTAGGGTTGCGGAATGGCCTTTTCCGAACCGATGAGCGAGGCGTCCGAGGTCCTGCGGCGGGTCTTCGGCTACGAGGAGTTCCGGGAGGGCCAGCAGGAGATCATCGAGCACGTCGTCGCCGGCGGGGACGCGCTGGTGCTCATGCCGACCGGCGGCGGCAAATCGCTGTGTTACCAGATCCCCGCGCTCGTGCGGAAGGGCGTCGGCGTCGTCGTCTCGCCGCTCATCGCCCTGATGCAGGACCAGGTCGACGCGCTACGCGCCCTCGGCGTGCGCGCGTGGTTCCTCAACTCGACCCAGGACCCGGACGAGCGGCGCACGGTCGAGGCGGCGTTCGCGGCGGGCGAGCTGGACCTGCTCTACCTGGCGCCGGAGCGCCTGCGCCTGGAGTCGACGCTGCGGCTGTTCGACCGGGCCGACATCTCGCTGTTCGCGATCGACGAGGCGCACTGCGTCGCGCAGTGGGGGCACGACTTCCGGCCGGACTACCTGGCGCTTTCGGTGCTGCACGAACGCCGGCCCGACGTGCCCAGGATCGCGCTGACCGCCACCGCCACTCCGGCCACGCACCAGGAGATCACGGCGCGGCTGAGCCTGGCGGACGCCCGCCACTTCGTGGCCAGCTTCGACCGGCCGAACATCCAGTACCGCATCGTGCCGAAGCGGGAGCCGAAGCGGCAGGTGCTGGAGTTCCTGCGCACCGAGCACCCGGGCGACGCCGGCATCGTCTACTGCCTCTCCCGCGCGTCGGTGGAGAAGATCGCCGCCTTCCTCGTGGAGAACGGCGTGACCGCGCTGCCGTACCACGCGGGCCTCGACCCGGCCACCCGCGCGGCGAACCAGGCGCGCTTCCTGCGCGAGGACGGCGTCGTCATGGTCGCCACGATCGCGTTCGGCATGGGCATCGACAAGCCCGACGTGCGCTTCGTCGCCCACCTCGACCTGCCCAAGTCCGTCGAGGGCTACTACCAGGAGACCGGCCGCGCCGGGCGCGACGGCCTGCCGTCCACGGCCTGGATGGCGTACGGCCTGCAGGACGTGGTCCAGCAGCGCAAGCTCATCGACTCCTCAGATGGGGACGCCGCGCACCGGCGCCGGCTCGCCGCCCACCTCGACGCGATGCTCGCCCTGTGCGAGACCGTCGAGTGCCGCCGCGTCCGGCTGCTCGCCTACTTCGGGCAGGAGGGCGGCACCGCGTGCGGCAACTGTGACGCCTGCCTGTCGCCGCCGGAGTCGTGGGACGGCACGGTCGCCGCGCAGAAGGTCCTGTCGACCGTCGTGCGGCTGCTCCGCGAGCGGCGCCAGAAGTTCGGCGCGGGGCACATCGTCGACATCCTGCTCGGCAAGAAGACGCCGAAGATCATCCAGAACGACCACGACACCCTGACGGTGTTCGGCGTCGGCACGGACCTGAGCGACGCCGAGTGGCGCGGCGTCGTCCGGCAGCTCCTGGCCCAGGGGCTGCTGGCCGTGGAGGGCGACTACGGCACGCTCGTGCTCACCGACGCCAGCGCGACCGTGCTGCGCGGGGAGCGACAGGTCCCCATGCGCCGCGACCCGGCGCGTACCGCGCCCAAGGCGGCGAAGGCCGCCAAGGCCGGCCGCGCGGCAGCCCCCGAGCTGCCCGAGGAGGCCCTCCCGGTCTTCGAGCGGCTGCGCGCCTGGCGCGCGGCCACCGCCAAGGAGCAGGGGGTGCCCGCGTACGTCATCTTCCACGACGCGACGCTGCGCGAGATCGCCACCCGCGTTCCGGGCTCCCTCGCCGAGCTGTCCTCCGTCAACGGGGTCGGCGAGAGCAAGCTGGCCAAGTACGGCCAGCAGATCCTCGACGCCCTCGCCGCGCCCCAGGACTGAGCGGAGGCGGCCGGCCCCGCCGGCCGCCCACGCGGGGTGCCGCACGGCGGTTCTGGCCGCGCCGCCGCCGAAGCCGAGTCGGCCGACGATGGCGGCACGGAGCCGCGGGATCAATCGAATGCCTCTTCCGCCTGGCCGAGCGGGGGACGACGGGCGGCGCGAGTCGCCGTACGGGCGCTGAACGCCCAGGTGGCGAGCGCGCACAGCGCGAGCGCCACGCCGAGGACGGTGGGGCCGATCCAGCCGGCGGCGTCGAACAGGGCCGTGGTCGCGGCCGCTCCCAGGGCGGAGCCGAGGGAGTAGAAGACCATGTAGGCGCCGATGGTGGAGCTGGTGCGGTCGGGGTAGGCGGCGGTGAGCGTGTGCTGGTTGCTCACGTGCACGGCTTGAACGGCGAAGTCGAGCAGGATCACGCCGAGGATCAGCAGCGGCAGCGACCACGGGAGCTGTCCGATCGCGGCCCAGGAGGCGACCAGGAGTGCGAGTGCGATGCCGGTGACCCGGCGCGCGTGCCCGGCATCGCCCCAGCGTCCGGACCGGGCGGCGCCGAGGGCTCCGGCAAGCCCGGCGACGCCGAAGAGCCCGATCTGCGCTTCGCTGAGGTGCCACGGCGCACCGGCCAACGGCAGGGCCATGCCGCTCCACAGCGTGCCGAACGAGGCGAACAGGAAGAACGCGATCAGCCCGCGGCTGAGGAACACCGGCTGGGCGAACAGCCCGCCGAAGGACCGGAGGACCTGCCCGTACCGTGCCGTGCCCGGACGGACGTCCGCGGGCAGCAGGGCGAGGGTGAGCAGCGCGAGGACGGCGGCGAGGATCGCCAGGGTCAGGTAGATGCTCCGCCATCCCCACAGGTCGGCGAGGACTCCCGCGATGACGCGCGCGCCGAGGATGCCGATCACCACGCCCGAGGTCACGATGCCGAGGTTGCGCCCGCGCTCGGCGGACGGGGAGATCGATGCCGTGTACGCGACGGTGGTCTGCACCACCACCGCGAACACGCCCGCCGTCGCCAGTCCGGAGAATGCCGCCCAGGCGACCGGCGCTGCCGCGGTGATCGCCGTTCCCGCGGCCACCAGGGCGAGGTGCGCGGCGATCAAGCGCCTGCGGTCGAGCATGTCGCCCAACGGCACCAGCAGCACCAGTCCCGCCAGATAGCCGAGCTGGCCGATGGCCACGAACCAGCCGAGCGAGTCGACCGGAACACCCAGGTCACGCCCCATCGGGCCCAGCACCGGCTGCCCGGCGTAAACGCTCGCCACCGCGACGCCGCACACCACCGCCAGCAGCAGCCTCGTCCTCCCGTTCACGGGCACACCTCCGATTGGTTTCAAATTGCAACCGATCGGAGAGTAGGCGAGAATGGTTTCATTACGCAACTCATTGGAGGGGTGATGGCACGCGACGACACCGACGGACAGGGCCCCGCGTGGACGGACCCGAACTGCCCGGTCGCCCGCACGGTCGATCTGGTCGGCGACCGGTGGAGCCTGCTGATCATCCGCGACGCGATGGACGGCGCCCGCTCGTTCACCGACTTCCAGCAGCGCACCGGCATCGCCCGCAACATCCTCACCGACCGGCTCCGCAAGCTCACCGCCCACGGCCTGCTCGCCCAGGTCGACGCCCCTTCGGGCAGACGCAGGCTGTACGCGCTCACCGAGGCGGGCAAAGACCTCTTCCCCGTGATCGTCACGTTGCGGCAGTGGGGCGAACGCCACGCCTTCGAGGCGGGCGAGACGCACTCGGTCCTGGTCGACGGCGACGGCGCCCGCGTACCCGACCTCCTGCCCGCGGCAGCGAACGGATCGCCGCTGACGAGCGACACGACCTCGGTGCGACGGCACCCCTGATCCCCGCGCCGGCACGGCACTCCGCCGCCACCACGTCCACTGGAGCCCGGCGATCGCCGCCCGGTCGTCGCCGGCGCGGCCGACCCGGCCGACCGCGGCGACGGCCGTCGCCGGCGTGGAACCCGCCGGTGTCCCGGGTGCGCCGGTTTGTGGTGTCCGCGATCGGGCAGGTCAGCGGCACGAATGCCCCGGGTGAGTCATGTCACCACGGATCACGGTCAATGGTTCTCCTCATCACGGTACTTTTGAACTGACCAGTCAGTTCAAAAGCAGGCGAGACGACCGTGACAGCGAACCCTCGACCCGAAGGCACCGCGACGCCGCAGCCGGTGGACGACCCGCACGGCCTGACCGGGCCGCCGGCGTCAGAGCCCTCCGACGTATCGACGCCGAGGGCAGAGCCGTCCGACGTGCCCGGACCGCCGCCCGGTGAACCCGCGCCGCCCGGCGAACCCGCGCCGCCCGACGGACGCCGGTCGCCCGCTCCCCTCGTCGCAGCCCGTGGGCTGGCGCTGCGCGGCGCCCGCGGCTGGGCGTACCGCGACGTCGACCTCGCACTACCCGAGGGCGGCCTGGCCGTGGTGTCCGGCGAGGCCGGGAGCGGGCGGACGTCACTGCTGCTCACGCTGGCCGGCCGGATGCGGCCGACGTCCGGAGAGGTGACGGTCGCCGGGCGGTCGGGCCCGGCGGCGATCCAGCGCGTGGCCGCGATCGGGGAGACGGAAGGCGTCAACGAGCTCGACGACGCGCTGACCGTCGCGGAGCACGTCTTCGAGCGCCGGCACCTGCGCGCCGGGCTCCTCCCCCGCCGCCGGGCGAAGCGGTCCGACGAGGTCGCCGCCGCGCTCGCCCCGGTCGGCCTGGACGTGGATCCCGACACGCCGACCGGCGACCTCGGTCCCCGCGACCGGCACCTGCTCGGCGCCGCCCTCGCCCTGCTGGACCGGCCCCGGCTCCTCGTCCTCGACGACGTCGACCACGGCATGCGCGGTGACCACCAGCGGGAGATGTGGGCCTGCCTGCGCGCCCTCACGCGGCAGGCCAAGGTGACGATCATCGCGAGCTGCGTCGACGGCGCGTCCGCGGCCGACCTCGCCGACGTGGAGGTCGCGCTGTGAGGCTCCCCGCTCTGTCACTGTCCGGGCTGGAGCTCCGCCGGTTCGCCCGGGCCCGGCTCACCCGCCTCGCGATCGTCGCGCTGGTGATGCTGCCCCTCTTGTACGCGGGGCTGTACCTGTGGTCGTTCTGGGATCCGTACGGCAAGATCTCCCGGCTGCCGGTGGCCCTCGTGGTCGACGACCGGCCGGCCACCGCCGGCGGTGCGACGGTGCACGCCGGGCAGGACCTGGCCGACGAGCTGAAGCGGCGCGAGGTCTTCGACTGGCATCAGGTCGACGACCGTACGGCCGCCGACGGCGTGGCGAACGGCCGGTACTACATGTCACTGACGATCCCCGCCGACTTCAGCGCGAGCCTCGCGTCGCCGCAGGACCAGGAGAACGCGCCGCGGCCGGGCGCCCTCCAGGTCCACCTGAACGACGCCAACAGCTACATCGCGAGCGTCATCGCCAACGCGGCGTTCAACGAGATCAAGACCGCCGCCGCGGCCGGTGCCGTACACGACTACTTCGACCAGATCTTCGTCTCGTTCGGGCAACTGCACGACAAGCTCCAGCAGGCCGCGGACGGCGCGGACAGGCTGGCCCGGGGCATCGACCAGGCCGAGAGCGGCGCCGCCCAGCTCAGGAAGGGCATCGGCACGGCGAAGAACGGCACCGGTGAGCTCGTCAGTGGGCTCGCGACCGCCAAGAGCGGCGCCGACCGACTGGTCGCCGGCCTGGCCGAGCTGAACACCGGCGCCGCGAAACTGCAGTCGGGCAGCGCCCAGGTGGCCGCCGGGACCCAGCGGCTCACGACCATGTTCGACCAGGTCACGGACAAGCTCCTACCCGTCCTGAACGGGCATCCCCAGGACATCGGGAACGCCGCCCTGCTCGTCGCCCGTGGCGCCGACGCCGCCGCGACCGCCCTCGACGCCCTCCCGAACCAGACCGCCCAGGCCGTACGCCAGGCCGCGGCGGCCCGCAAGACGATCTGCGCGCTGGCCGCGACCCATCCGGAGGCGGCGTCCGCCTGCTCGGCGGCCACGACGGTGCTGACCACCGCTCGGCAGGTCAACACCCAGGTACGGGCGCACACCGGCGAGCTGCGGCGGGTCGCCGCCCAGGCCCGGCGGCTCGCCGCCGACGCCCGGCGGCTCGCCGCGGACGCGCCGCACCTGGCCGGGAAGGTGCAGCAGGCCCGGCGCGACGTCCACCGCCTCAACAGCGGCGCCCACCAGGTCGCCACCGGCCTGGTCACGCTGCACCGGGGCATCGGCACCGCCTACAGCGGCGAGGTCGAGCTCTCGCAGGGGCTCGCCCGGCTGCGGTCCGGTGCGGTACGGCTCGACGCGGGGCTCGGCCGGCTCTACACGGGCGCCCGGCAACTGGAGTCCGGGCTGAGCCAGGCGTCCACGGGCGCGCACCGGCTCGCCAAGGGCCTGCATGAGGGCACCGGGCAGGTCCCCGACTACACCAAGGACCAGCGGAACCAGCGTTCCGGGGTGATGAGCGACCCCGTACGGCTGGCGACGGCCAAGTCGAACCCGGCCCCGGACTACGGCACCGGTTTCGCCCCGTTCTTCATCCCCCTCGCCCTGTGGGTCGGCGCGATGTTCGTCTACATGGTGCTGCGTCCCCTGAATCCCCGGGCGCTCGCGGCGGCCGCGCCCGCCCGGCGGGTGGCGTTCGCGGGGTGGTTCCCGGCGGTGCTGGTCGGCGTCCTGCAGGTCGCCGTCCTGCTGCTCGTGCTGAAGTTCGCTCTGGGGCTGACGGCCGCGCGGTGGGCGGGGCTGATCGCTCTCCTCGTGCTCACCGCCGCCTCGTTCATGGCCGTTGTACAGCTGATCTACGGCAGGTTCGGGCCGGTCGGACGGGTGATCGCGCTGGTGCTCCTGATGCTGCAGCTGACCTCGTCGGCGGGGACGTACCCGATCCAGACCAGCCCGGCGTTCTTCCAGGTCCTGCACCCCGTCCTGCCGATGGGCCGGGTGGTCACCGCGCTGCGGCATCTGATCAGTGGCGGGCCGCTCACCTCGGTATGGGAATGTTGTGCGGTGCTGCTGGCCTACCTGGCCGGCGGCCTGGCACTGACCATGCTCACCGTGCGACGCGAACGCGTGTGGACGCTGAAGCGCCTGCACCCGGTGCTCAAGCTGTAGGGAGACCATGCCCACCCGACGGGAACGCACGCGGCAACGCCTGTACGAGGCCGCCGTCGAGTTGATCGCCGAGCACGGCTACTCCGCGACGACCGTGGACCAGATCGCCGAACGCGCCGGGGTCGCCAAGGGCACCGTCTACTACAACTTCGCGAGCAAGGCGGCGCTGTTCGGCGAGCTGCTGGAGTACGGCGTGGAGCGGCTCGCGGCCGCGCTGCGCACCGCGGCCGAGGGACGCGCGCCGCTCGACGCGCTCGACGCCGTGGTCGGCGCGGAGCTCGCCTTCATCGGGCAGTACGAGGCGTTCGCCCGGCTCCTGCTGGCCGAGACCTGGCGGGCCGGCGGCGACTGGCAGAACGCCGCCCGGCTCATCCGCGAACGCGCCATCGGGGTGATCGCCGACGTGCTGCGCGCCGCCGTCGCGAACGGGGACCTTCGCGCGGACCTGGACGTCGGCATGGCGGCCTCGGCGGTGTTCGGAATGGTGCTGACCGTGGCTTTGGACTGGCGCACCCTGCAGCCGGCGCGTCCGCTCACCGACGTGCACGCGACACTGGTCGACCTGCTCCGCGGCCGCATCGCGGGCCCGGCGACCTGAACCGGGCCCGGCCCGCGCCGAAACCGGACCTGAGCTACGCGGGCCGACCTGAGCCGGGGATGGCGCGCGGGCGCCGGCCTGAGCCCGGGATGAAGCCCTGTGGCCCGGCCCGGGCCGGGATGGAAGCCTGCGGCCCGGCGATCTGAGCCGGGCATGACGCACGCGGGCCGGCCGACGTGAGGCCGGCCGGCCCGCGTTGCTTCAGTTCCGCGGTCAGCGCACCCCTCGTCGGCCGTACATCCCGGCCGCCAGGGCCACGCCGACGGCCGCCAGGCCGACCTGGATGACCAGTTCGATCCAGTCGACGCCCTTGGTGTCCGCGACGCCGATGCCGCCCGCGATCGCGGTGCCGATCAGCGCCGCCACGACGCCGATGACGATGGTGAGCCACATCGGGATGTGCTGGCGGCCTGGGACGACCAGGCGGCCGAGCACACCGATGATCAGACCGATGATGATGGCGGTGATAATGCCGGTGACGTGCATATCCAGGGCTTCCTTTTACACTCGGGGCTCCGGGCGATCGGATGCTTCCCTGGATCCGGCGGGGTATGCACGCTCCCTCCGCGAATCGGCGTCTTCCCAGGTAGGAGCCCATTCCGGCCCCTTATCACCGGGTCGGACGGCCGCCGCGGAGCTCCCCACCGGGCCTACTGGTCGTTCTGTTCGGCGAGGAAGCGCTCGAACTCCGCGGCGATCTCCTCGCCGTCCGGCATCCGGGCGGGCGAACCGGCCAGCGGCAGGCTGTTCCGGCCCGCCTCCACTACCGCGTCGTACTGCGCCTCGAGGCCTCGCACCGCCTCCGCGACGTCCTCCGAGGCGGCGACCTCACTGTCGATCTGCTCGCGCGCCTCTGCCGCCGCCTCATCGAGGTCGGCGGTGGGGAACATCAGGCCCGTGGCGGACGTGACGCCGTTCAGGAGCGCGATCGCGGCCGTCGGGTACGCGGACTGGGCGAGGTAGTGCGGCACGTGCGCGGCGAACCCGATGGCGTCGTGGCCCGCCTCCGCCATGCGGTACTCGATCAGCGCGGCGGCGCTCCCCGGAACCTCGGCGCGGTTGATCCACGCCGGGTGCTCCCCCAGCAGGTCGGCACGGTTGCCGTGCGGCGTCAGGCCGGTCTCCCGGGTGTGCGGCACCGCCATGGGGATGCCGTGCAGGCCGACCGCCAGTTGGACGTCGAGCCGCTCACTGAGCGAGATGAACGCGGCGGCGAACCGCTCCCACGCCCGGTCCGGCTCCGGCCCCGTCATCACCAGGAACGGCACCCCGACGGCGTCCTCACACGCGTACACGGCGAGTTCGGGGGCCTCGTAGTCGATCCAACGATCCGTGTCGAAGGTCATCGGGGGCCGCCGTGAGCGGTAGTCGATCAGCGAGTCCACGTCGAACGTCGCGACGGGCCGGGCGTCCATCGTCCGCAGGTGCCGGGCGGCCAACTGTCCGGCACGGCCGGCGTCCATGAAACCGTCAAGGTGGTACACCAGCACCGGCCGGCCCAACTCCGGAATGTCCTCGGCCAGCGTGTAAAGCTCACTCGGATCGGCCACAGAGCCCTCCTCAACGCGTCAATGTTCGTACGAACGTGCCAGACCGCGGGTGAATTCCACCATCGGCCCAGCGACCTTCCGCAGCGATCCGCAAATCTACGGTGTGCCGCCGAGGCGACGGCGAAAGGCCCTCTTCGCGGGCGGTCAGGCCTAAGGTCAGTGAAGTGAAGTACTTGCTGCTGATATGCGGGGACGAGGCGGCTTACCAGGCGATGCTCGCCGATCCCGACTTCCTGCCCGCGTGCAAGGCCTGGGCCGCCGCCCGGGGTGACGGGCTCGTCACGTCCGGCGGCCTGGAACCGCCGGCCGACGCCACGACGGTCCGGGTACGCGACGGGGAGGTCCTGCTCACCGACGGCCCGTTCGTCGAGTCCAAGGAGGTCGTGGCCGGGTTCAGCCTGATCGAGTGCGCGTCGCGGGAGGAGGCGGTCGAGGCCGCGCGGAGTCATCCCGTGGCACGGCACGGCACCGTCGAGCTGCGGGCCCTGCAGGCATGAGCGAGCGGAGCGAGTGAATCGGCGGCACAGTGCCTCAGGTCACTCACCGACGAAGGAGGGCGCGTGAGCGTCGACGCGGCCATCGCGGCCCTGTTCCGCGAGGAATGGGGACAGATCGTCGCGACGCTGATCCGGACCACCGGCGACTGGGATCTGGCCGAGGACTGCGCGCAGGACGCCTTCACGCGGGCGCTCCAGCGCTGGCCGGCGGACGGGATCCCGCCCAGGCCCGGCGCCTGGCTCATGACGACCGCGCGGAACCAGGCGATCGACCGGCTCCGCCGGGCCGCCGTCGGCGCCGCCAAGCTGCGCGAACTCGCCGCCCGCCACGACGCCGCGGACGCGCCGTCGGCCGCCGGGGAGTTCGGGGACGACCGGCTGGCGCTCATCTTCACCTGCTGCCACCCGGTCCTGGCGTTCGAGGCCCGGGTCGCACTGACGCTACGGACCCTCACGGGGCTGACGACCGCCGAGCTCGCCCGGGCGTTCCTGGTCTCCGAGGACACCATGTCCAAGCGGCTCACGCGGGCGAAGAGCAGGATCCGTAAGGCCGGGGTCCCCTTCCGGGTCCCGCCCGCGGACGAGCGGCCGGACCGGCTGAACTCCGTGCTCGGCGTCCTCTACCTGCTGTTCAACGAGGGGTACGCCGCGACCGGCGGCGAGGAGCCGATCCGGCGGGGGCTGTCGGACGAGGCGATCCGGCTCGGCCGGCTGCTCGTACGGCTGCTGCCGGCCGAGCCGGAGGCGGCCGGCCTGCTGGCGCTGATGACGCTGCACGACGCCCGGCGCCCGGCCCGGCTCGACGGGCGGGACCTGATTCCGCTCGAGGAACAGGATCGTTCGCGGTGGCAGCACGACCGGATCGCCGAGGGGGTGGCCCTGCTCGACGGCGCGCTGCGTCAGGGCGGCGCGGGACCGTACCGGCTGCAGGCCGCGATCGCCGCCTGCCACGCGACCGCGCCCTCCTTCGAGGAGACGTCCTGGATCGAGATCGCGGCCCTCTACGGCCACCTCCAGCGGCTCGTGCCGTCCGCGATCGTACGGCTCAACCGCGCCGTCGCCGTGGGAATGCTCGACCCGGCACGGGGGCTGTCCCTCCTCGACGCGCTCTCCCCCGACCTGGGGAGCCATCACCTGCTGCCGGCCGCGCGGGCCGACCTGCTGCGCCGGCAGGGGCGTGCGGCCGAGGCGGCCACCGCCTACCGGGAGGCCCTCGCCCTGGCCCCGTCCGGGCCCGAGCGCCGCCACCTCGCCCGGCGCCTCGCCGAGATCTCTCCGTGAGACCGGTCCGTTCGCCGGGGGCCCGTTCGTAGGTGGGTGAGACGGACCCCTTGGAAAGGCAGGAGACCATGCACATCACCCGTTCCGCCGACGGCACGCCGATCGCCTTCGACCGGCTGGGCTCGGGCGTCCCGGTCGTCCTCGTGAGCGGCGCGTCCTGCGCCCGCGAGGTCCACGCGGAGCTCGCCGGCCTGCTCGCCGGCGACCTCACGGTCCTCAACTACGACCGGCGGGGACGCGGCGACAGCGGCGACAGCGGCGACACCGCGCCGTACGCGGTGGACCGCGAGATCGAGGACCTCGCCGCCGTGATCGAGGCGGCCGGCGGCGCCGCGGCCGTGTTCGGCAACTCCTCCGGCGCCGTGCTGGCGCTGCGCGCGGCGGCGGCGGGACTGCCGATCACCCGGCTGGTCCTGTGGGAGCCGCCGTTCCAGCTCGACCCCGGCGCGCCCGGGCGCGCCCGCGCGTACGTCACCGAGCTGACGGCCTGTCTGGCGGACGGCCGCCGCGGCGACGCCATGGCGCTGTTCATGCGCTCCGTCGGCATCCCGTCCGCGGTGATCGACGAGATGCGCCAGGCCCCCATGTGGGCCGCGATGGAGGCGCTCGCCCCCACGCTCGCGTACGACGCCGCCGTGATGGGCGAGGGCGGACTCCCGGCCGGCCTCGCGGACGTCAAGGCTCACACCCTGATCCTCACCGGGTCCCGGAGCGGCCCGTGGGCCGAGGCCGCCGCGCGGGCCCTGTCGAACGTCCTGCCCGCTCCCGTGCACACGGTCCTCGAAGGCCAGAACCACAACGTCTCCTGGGACGCCCTCGCCCCCCACCTGACGTTCTTCCTCGACTGAGCGCGCCGTGCCGTGCGGACTCGCGGACCGACGGCCGGAAACGGCCCCGGCGCGCACAGCGCGACCGGTGAAGCACGCCGCGCCGTGCGGGCTCGCGCCCCCGCGGCGAGAACGGCCCTGACGAGGCGCACGGCGACCGGGCCCCGGCGGAGACTCACTGCGGCCCGTCGCCCTGGACCGGCGGGGAGAGCCGACCGGTGATGCGGGTCAGCTCGTCGAGGGCCGCGTCGACCCGGCCGAGCGGAATCCCCGGCGGCCAGGTCAGAACGTGCTCCCAGGTCAGAATCGTCGTGCCGGAGACCCGCCACGGCCGGCCCTCGCCGTCGAGCAGGATCGGGGCGAGCGCGCGCGTGACCCTGGAGGCCCACGCGGGGTCGTCGGTGTGAACGTGGAAGCGCTCGTCGACGCGCGGGTCCGCCGTCGCGATCCCGGGTCGCGGCGGCCGCACGGCCGTACGGGGGGTGACCTGAAGACGAGGGACGCGAACCGGCAGGTCCAGCAGCGCGGCGACCCAGTAGGCGGAGAGCTCCCGGCCGCGCCGGCCAAAGCCGTCGTCGAGGACCTCCTGCTCGGCCGTGTACAGGAACACGACGGCGGATCCGCCGTGGTGGGCACCGCGCATCACCAGGGAGAGCCGGTGCCGTCGCCGGCCGAGCACGAGGTACGGGCTCGGCTCCGGGGGTTCGGGATGGAACGGCTCCCCGTGAAGCCGTTCGAGGATGGCCCGGTGTTCTTCCGGCGAGGTCGTCAAGGTCCAGCCGCGCGCCGCCGCGAACTCCCGGATCGCCCGGCGGCCGTCGCGTTGGTCCCGCATGAATCCCACGCGACGCACTGTAACGACGGCGGAGCGCCCGCCGTCGTCGGCTCCGAGCCGGGGTGCGACCAGCATCGGCCCGAGAAGTCGCGGTAGCGAGTCGCCCTGGCCGACGTCGGCGTGACTTCTCGGTCGGATGTTGGAGGCCGGGCCTTTTCGGTCGCTTAGGCGAAATCAGTTGGCGGGCCTGCCGAACCAGCGGGAGAGGTGGTCGTCCAGGTCCTGCTGATCGTCGCCGATCCAGGCGACGTGGCCGTCGGGGCGTAGCAGGACGCACGGAACATCCAGGACCGCAGTGGGATCCGCGAGGTGATCGACCCGGTCCGACCAGCCGCCGACGGTCAGGCGTTCGGTGCGGTCCAGCAGCAGGCCGCGGCCGCGATGCAGCAGACCGTAGAGGTGGCCCTGTTTCACGTCGATGTCGCGCAGGCGGCGGCCGAGCAGGTCGGGGCCCTCGCCGAAGTCGTAGCGGATGCCGATCCCGGTGATCTTCTCGATCAGATAGCCGTTCACCTCGTCGAAGTCCATCAGTTCGGTGAGCAGCCTGCGCACGGCCTGCGGGCCCGGTTCGGTGGACAGCAGTTCCATCTGGGCGCGGGTGTTGTCCAGCACGTCCTCGGCGACCGGATGACGTTCTGCCTGGTAGGTGTCCAGCAGTGTTTCCGGCGCCCAGCCGCGGATCTGTGCGGCCAGTTTCCAGCCGAGGTTGAATGCGTCCTGAACGCCCAGGTTGAGGCCCTGTCCGCCGGTGGGTGGATGGATGTGTGCCGCATCGCCGGCCAGCAGCACCCGCCCGACCCGATAATGTTCGGCCAGCCGGGTGGCATCCCCGAAGCGGGACAACCAGCGCGGGGAGTGCACGCCGAAATCGGTTCCGGCGATGGCGCGCAACTGTTGTTTGAATCCTCGAGGGTGGGCGGTTCCGCGCGATCGCTGACTCCCGCGACGGGGACTACGACCTGATAGACCCCTTCGCCGAAGGACCTGAGCCAGAATCGCTTATTGGTCTCACGGATTTCGGTCACCTTGGCGGCGATCTCCTCCTGCGGCACACCCACTTCCATCTCACCCATCAGCGTGTCGGTCCGCGAGGGCTCGCCGGGGAAGCCGACGCCGAGCAGTTTGCGGACCGTACTGCGCCCGCCGTCACAGCCGACGAGGTAGCGCGTACGCAGCTGTTCCCCGTCGGACAGCTCGACGGTCACACCCTCGTCGTCCTGGTCGAAACCGGCCACCGCACAACCGCGCCGGACCTGTGCGCCCAGTTCGATCGCATGTTCTTCGAGCAGGTGATCGATGACCGGCTGCGGGATGCCCAGCACATAGGCGTGCGCGGAATCCAGGCCCTTGGGCGCGGGTTTGGTGATGGCGGCGAAGATACCGCCGACCGGACGCTGTCTTCCGTGTTCGAGAACGCGCTCCAGCAGGCCGCGCATTGCCATCAGCTCGAGACTGCGAATATGCAGAACGGCCCGTGCGGTCGTCTCCGGAGGAGGGGTGGGTCGAGCTTGGCCGATAGCCGAAGCTCTGGTCAGGGAGCGGCGCTGGGTTGTTGGATCCGCACCGGTCCGGGGCCGCGGCCCCGGAGGGTGTCGTCGGGGTTGAGGAGCAGGCATGCCTTCATCGACAGGCAACCGCAGCCGATGCAGCCGGTGAGCTCGTGTTCGAGGCTTTCGATGACGCGGCGGCGCTCCTCCAGTTGTTTCTTCCAACGCCGGGAGACTCGCTGCCAGTCCTGGTGTGTGGGAGCGCGATCGGTGGGGAGGCCGGCGAAGACCTCGGCGACGTCCGACAGCGGGATGTGGAGGCGTTTGGCCACGATGATCAAGGAGATCCGGCGGAGCATGTGCCGGGAGAAGATCCGCTGATTGCCGCTGGTGCGTTCGCTGAAGATCAGACCCTTGCGTTCGTAGAAGTGCAGGGCGGAGGCGGGCACGCCAGTCCGGCGGATGACCTCACCGATCGTGAGATGGTCGTCTGGACTGGCACGCACGACGCTACTCCTTGCCTGGTTCGGGGCGCTGGTGGTCAGGTGGTGTGGCGGGACGCCGCGGTGCGGCTGTGAATCAGGACGGCCACGATGATCGATAGGACGAGGCAGAGCAGGCCGACACCGAGCTGGGTCACCTGCCAGGACCAGGTGAAGGCGTCCAGTTCCACGCTTTCGGCTCCGTCGGTGAGGCGTCCGGCGCCGACTGCGGCGGCGCGGGTGGTGTCACCGAGCCTGGCCGCGAGGAGACCGATGAGGGAGGCGCTGTAGGCGGCGATCACGAGAGCCTCGGCCGCTCCCCGTAGGGTGTTGAGGAAGCCGGCCGCCATGCCGACGGCGTCGGCATCGACCAGGGCCATGGCCTGGCCGTCGGTGATGCCGAAGGACACCCCCATGCCGACGCCGATCATTACCAGCGGCGCTGCGACGGCCACGACCGCGTCGTCGGCGTTCAACGTCACCAGCCACAGATTCCCGGCCGCGACCAGCACCAGGGCGATCAAGATCAGCAGATGGGCCGGAACGCCCTTGTTCACCAGGGCCACGGCGACCATGGGCATGATCAGTACAGGGGCGGTCAGCAGCAGCATCGTCACCCCCGCGGCTGCAGGGGGGAGCCCGGCCGCCGCCTGCAAGTAGGTGGGCAGGAAGACCAGGACGCCGAGGAACCCGATGGAGGTGGTCAGGGTCGCCAGACTCCAGCCCAGGAAACCGCGATTGGCGACCAGGGCAGGCGCCAGTACCGGAGCGGCACTACGCCGCTGAACGATGCCGAAGATGACCAGCACGACCAGGCCGGCGATCCCGGTGAACAGGATGACCGGGTGCGACCAGCCGAGCCCGGGCGCCTCCAGGAGCGCGAACATCAGCAGTGCCAGTGCCGCGACGAACAGGACACTGCCCGCCCAGTCGAGCCGGTCGGCACCAGTCGCGCGGGACTCGCGGGCACGGGTCCCGCCCGAAGCGACCAGCAGGCCGACGACGGTGAAGACCGCGAAGCTCCCGCGCCATCCGGCCGCGCTGATCAGCAGGCCCGACAGGGTGGGACCGATGGCGATCCCGACCCCGGCCATGGTGCCCATCAGGGCGAAGGCGCGATTCCGGGCCGCACCGTCGTAGCCGGAGGCGAGGATGGCGCCGCCGGCCGCCATGATCCCGGCGCCGCCGACGCCGGAGACGATGCGGGCGATGTCGGTGACGACGATCGCCGGGCTCAGCACCGTCCCGAGGAATCCGGCCGCGAAGACCAGCGCCGAGGCGATGAACACCCGTCGGCGGCCGATCCGGTCGGCGGTCGAACCCGCGATGAGCGTCATGGCGGCGAAGGCCAGGTTGTAGCCGGCGACGACCCAGTTCAACAGGGACCCAGAGGCATCGAGATCACGACCAATGCTCGGCAGTGCCACCGCGGTCCCCGAGATGGACATCGCGACCAGGACGACGCCGGCCATGACCACCGGAAGCGTCAACGGAGACGGCCGATCCGCCGGGGCCGGATACGGAGGGGGCTCCGTGGCCCTGCTGTTCGTGCTGTTCGTGCTGTTCGCCATGGCTGCTCGCTTCCTCTCGTTCTGACGCAGACGGCGAACAGCCCACCAACTCAACCACAGTTGAGGTCAAATGCGCTGGTAGGACGGCGTCGGCGGGAGGCTCCTGGACGACTGCGCCGTCGCCGGGCCCTGGACGGCCGACGACGACCCGCCCGACGGGACCTACCTGCCGTACGCCCTGGACCCCGCGAACGCCGACCGCCTCTGGGACCTGTCCGAACGCCTCATCATCACCGCCGGAGCCCCGGACCCGCGCGCTCGGTAGCCGAACCTTCACGCGGGGGGTCGCCTTCGAAGGAAACGACGAGGGCCGGTGGGAAGGAAACGCCGGCTTCCTCCCCACCGGCCCCGGCCCGAGTGGAGCCGCGGCGTCACCCGACGACCGTGCCGGAGCCAAGTTCGCTCTTCAGGAGCGTCGTTCCTCAGCGGTGATCGCCTGACGCCATGCCCGCTCGCCGGCGCGCGCACAGGCCACGTCTTCGGTCACCGTGCCGCCGCTGACCCCGACCGCACCGATGACGCCGTCGCCCAGCCGGAGAGGGACTCCGCCACCGAAGATCACGAACCGTCCGGACGCGTGGGCGTGCAGGCCGAACAGCGGTCCTCCGGGGGCGGCCTGCTCGGCGAGTTCGTGCGTCGCGATCCGGTTGGCGACCGCCGTGTAGGCCTTGTCGGGCGCGAGCACCGGGCCGGCGATCTCGGCGCCGTCCATCCTCATGAACGCCACCAGATGGCCGCCCGCGTCCACCACGGCCACCGAGACCAGCGCTCCGGCCCTCTCCGCCTCCACCACTGCCGCCTCGCAGATCCGCAGCGCCGTCGTCAGGGTGATGGATGCCGCCGTGCTCACGATGCGACGGCCTCCGGCGCGTCCGTGTCACCGGTCGCCAGAACGGCCCCGGCCCGGGTGAGACGCTCCGGACGAGCGCGGCCCAGCCACACCGCGACCAGCGCGGTGGCCACGATGAAGGCGACGATGACGTACGGGAAGAGGTTGTACGGCGCCTTGGGGATCGGCCATACCGAGCCGTAGATCGGAATGAGCATGAGCAGGATGCCGAGCACCGGCAGCACCACGTGCCGTACCACGCTGAAGGTCTCCCGCCGTTCCCGCAGGAAGAACCGCACGCACGCGATGTTGGTCAGCATGTACACCGGCACGATGGCCAACGTGAGCAGCGCGCCCAGGTAGGCGTAGGCGTTGAACGGGCCGGTCGCGAAACCAACGACGAACGTGACGAACGTCGCAAACACCGCCACCGTCCAGATCGCCCTGCTCGGCGAGCGGTGCTTGGGGTCGACGTGGGCGAGCCCCCGGGGCAACATGCCCTCCCGGCCCATCGCGAAGATGATCCGGACGATGCCGTTGTTCGAATTCATGATCACCGCGAAGATGCTCGAGATCCCGGCCAGCCCGACGAGGAGCTTCATCCACGGCGCGTACGTGGCGGCGAGGGTGTTGAACGGCGCCTGGTCGGCCGCGAGCCTGCCCGCGCTCCCGGTACCGAAGCCGATCATCTCGCTGTAGGTGCAGAAGAGGTAGATCACCCCGACGAACAGCGTCGACAGCGCGATGCCCCACGGAACGTTGCGCCTGGGTTCGCGGACCTCCTCACCCAGGGTGGTGGCCGCCTCGAAGCCCACGAACGACAGCACGCCGTAGACCATGCCGAGCGCCAGACCGGACGGGCCCCTCGGCGACGACGCCGGATTCAGCGGCGCGAGCGACAGCCCGTGCGCGCCCCCTTTCGCCAGCACGATGACGCTCAACACCGTGATCACCAGGACCTCGGCGCTGAAGAGGGTCAGCGCCGTTCGCAGCGAGCCACGGATGCCGCGCAGCGAGAGCACCAGCATCAGCACCGTGAAGGCCAGGGAGACCAGTGCCCAGTGCACGTGGATGCCGTAAGACGCCAGCAGGTCATGGGTGAAGACGCCGATCAGCGCCAACTCCGCCGGAACCAGCAGGGCGTACGCCACGAACATCAGCCCGCCGGTGACGAAACCGCTGCGCGCGCCGATCCCTCGGGAGACGTAGGTGTAGAAGGCGCCCGCGCTCGGCAGCTCGCGGGCCATCTGCATGATGCCGCTCGCCGTGATCAGCACGCCGATCATGGAGATCACCATGACCAGCGGGGTGGCCGCGCCGGCGAAGCCCGCGACGAGCTGGGGATTGAAGTAGACGGACACCGCGGGCCCCATCAGGGCGGCGGACATGATGACCGCGCCGAGAAGGCCGACCGCGTTGCGTTGAAGGGTCGTCCGGTCTTCCGGTTCCGGAGACGTTTCACTCACTGGCGACCACCTTAGGAAATGGCACTGAGCGGCGCCCCCGGCCACCGCCGACGATGTCGCCAATCCTCTGGCCACCACGAAAGCGAACGGAACCGTCATCTTGTCACCATGACGATGCCGTTTCTTACGTTGTGCCAGGCGGCCTCACGGCGGGTGATGACCGACGGCCGCGGCCTCCTCCCCGCACCGATCACCGGTCATCACGCGGATCAGAGGGGAGCCGTGGCCGTGGCTCGCTGTGCCACCGGAGCGGTCGCGCTGCCCAGGAGCCGCAGTGCCGCCTCCGACGGCGAGCCGGGCCCAGAGAGAGAGGCGAACTCGTCACAGTTCATGGTGAGTTGACCGACAAGCTCGGCCAGGGAGCGGACGAGCCGCCGGGCACCGCCCGCTGCCACGGACGGCCGATGAACCCATGGATCTTCCGGCTCTATGGGCGATTCCGACCCTTGGGTTCGGTGGAACCGGAGGGTCGGCGTGCCCAGAAGAGCGCGTGGCCGCTGTCACCTTCGGCGACGAGGTCCTGCGCGGTGATCTGTAGGCCGGTCTGCTGGATCCATGACCGGTAGGTGCCCGCGTCGGCCTGGCTCCACCACATGGTGGCGGGGCCGCCGAGCCAGTTGTCCTCGGTGCCGGTCCAGGCGTCTTGGCCGACGGTCGCCAGAAGCCATCCGCCGGGGCGTAGCCATTGAGCGATGCGCCGGAGAAGGCCGGGTTGTTGGTCGAGCGGCATGTGGATGAGGGCGTAGAGACAGACCACGGCGTCGAAGGAACCGTTCGGGAAACGTAGCCGTGTGGCGTCCGCTCGGATGAAAGTGGCGTCCGGAACGAGGCGACGGGCACGCTCAATTTGAACATCGCTGACGTCCACGCCGGTCACACGGTGCCCGGCTGTGCTGAGGAATCGGGCGACCGGGATACCGCATCCACATCCGATGTCGAGGACGTCTGCGGGGTCGGGGAGACGAGTTCGCAGGTCGGCCAGCCAGGCGTCGTACTGTTCCGTTGGATCGTCCTCGCCGCGGTAGTGGTGGGACAGGGCGTTGTAGCCGGCTCGGACCAGGTCACTTCCACTGCCCGTGTTCATGGCGGCAGGCTAGGCGCCGTCCGGGCTGTTAGCCGAGTGGTTTTCTGCCCCTGGGGGAAGGATGCCGCTCGGCGGTGGTGGCCCCCTCCCGTACTCGGGCTCTCCCCCGAAGAGGCTTCAGATTTCTGGAACTTGTCATTTGGCGGGGTCAGCCGCACGGACCCTGGTCGGCCCACACGTCGGCCTTTCCGGGAGTCTCCCCCTGGGTCCACCACCGGGCCTGCCACGTGTGCGACGCGTACGTGACCAGGTTCCCGCCCGTGTAGACCGCCGACGCGCTCCAGGCCGGCGCCGAGCAGGAGCCGGGCGCCGGCGGGGTCGGCGTCGGGATGGGCACCGTCGGCGAGGCGCCGAACTTCGCCGTGTAGCGAGTGAAGTCCCAGGCCGCCTGCGCCACGCTGGAGCAGGTTCCCGAGGTGCGCCCGTTGTTGTCCGGCGGGCTGCACTGCCGGTCCCTGTTGACCGACCAGAAGGTGTACCGCGACAGCTTGTGCGAGGTGACGTAGTCGAGCACGGACTGGAAGTCGGACTGGGTGAAGATCTCGCCGCTGTCGGACCGGCCGTTCATCATCGACACGCCCTCGTGCGCGTACGCGGTGGTGGCGTCCCAGCCGAAGGTGCTCATCAGCGTGGTGTGGAAGCCCTCCAGCGCGCTGATCTGCGCCGCGGACCCGCCGAAGCCTCCGTCGAACGGCATGATCGCGTAATTGGCGGGGGTGAACCCCTGGCTCTTCGCCTCGGCCAGGAGCTGCTTGCCGAACCAGCCCGTGCCCTCGCCGCCGGTCGTGCCGGCCGTCGTGATCGAGACGTAGAGGCCGGGATTGTTCTGCTGCAGGATCTTCGCCGCGCCGATCTCGTTGTGGATCGCCGCCGAGTTCTCGTACTCCGGTTCCTCAAGGTCGAGGTCGATCGCCTTGAGCGCGTACTTGCTGATCACCTGCTGGTACGCGGCGGCGGTCGACGACGGATCGCCGCAGGCCTGGCCGAGCTTGGTGCCGTTGTAGCCGCCGGCCGACACCGTCACGTCGCCGCCGGCCGCGCGGATACCGGCGATGACCGATGCGGCCTGGGTGTCGGAGGAGACGTCCTGGGTGCCGTCCCAGGTCGGCCGGCAGCCTCCGCCGCTCGGCGCGAGGATGAAGGCGAGCTGGAAGGTCTTCTGCCCTGTCGCGCTCATCACCGGGCCCAGGTCCGGCGGGTCGTTGTCGAACGGCATCACGTACGGCGCGGCGCCGTACCAGTTGCCGCCGAGCGCCGCCGGGGTCGTGGCCGCGGTGCCGACTCCGGCGACGGCCGTGGCCGTCCCGAGCGCCGCCGCCACCGCGGCGATCGCGGCGACGAGCCCGCGCCTGCGGCCGGGCATGGTCGTCTTCCATCGCATGTCGCTTCTCCTTCGGGGGTTGACGTACGGCTCTCGGCCGTCGTCCCGGCGGGGACCGGGTGGGAAGCTCATCGATCTTTTAGGAAAGTTTCCATTCGATTCATTCGCACGATACGCGACGCACGCGGATCTGTGGAGACCCCGACCTGTCAACGCCCCGAAATGATCGCGACCCAACTCCTCGGGAGGACGCGTGCCAGAGCGGTACCGGTCGATCATCGACGTCCACGTCATCCTCGAACGCGGCGAAGAGATCCTCCTCTTGGAACGCCAGGGCACCGGCTACTGCGACGGCATGCTCCACCTGCCCAGCGGCCACCTCGACGAAGGTGAGCCCGTCACCGAAGGCGCCGTCCGCGAAGCCCGCGAAGAGATCGGCGTCCGGATCGACCCGGCGGACCTCCGGCTGGCCACCGTCGTCCACCACCGCCAACGCCCCGACCTCGCCCGGGTCGGCATGTTCTTCACCACCGTCCGGTGGGAGGGCGAGCCGTACAACGCCGAACCCCACAAATGCGGCAGGCTCCTGTGGTGCGACCCGGCCGTACTGCCGCCCAACACCATCGCCTACCCGGCCGCCGGCATCAACGCCTACCTCACCGGCACGCCCCTCACCCTCCACGGCTGGTGATCACTGGCGTCCGCCGCGCCCTATACGCACCGATCACCAGTCATCACGCGAAACGCCATGCCCGACGGCCGACATCAGCGGTCGCCGAACGACCACCGACTGGGGGCGTGGGGGCAAAGCCCCCACCCGGGGGGCTCGGGGGGTCGCCCCCCGAAAGAAATGACGAGGGCCGGCGGGGAGGAAGCAATTACTTCCGACCACACCGGCCCTCGGCCCGAGTGGAGCTATGGGGATTCGAACCCCAGACCTCCTCCATGCCATGGAGGCGCGCTACCAACTGCGCCATAGCCCCGCGCTTTCCGATCGGGGTTTCCCCTTCTCGGTGCTGCGCCAGTCTATAGGAATCCGCGACCAGACCTGTAATCGAATGCCCGGCACGGTCCTGACCTGGTGGAACGCCTGCTGCGACCTCAGGAATCGCCCTCGGCGGCACGGTCGTCGCTGAGCACGGGTTCCGGCAAAGTGCCGGCGTTGTGCTCGGCGAGGCGCCAGCCGCTGCGGCCCTCTTCGAGCACGGACCAGCAGCAGTTGGACAGGCCGCCGAACCGACCCCAGAGCTCCTCGGGGAAGCCGAGCCAGCGGAGCATGCCGAGCCGCAGTGCGGCGCCGTGGGAGGCGACGACGAGCAGGCCGCCCGCCGGGACTCCGGACAGGCCCCGCTCGAAGGCGGCCGTGACCCGCTTGGACACCTGCTCGGTGGTCTCGCCGCCGGGCGGCTGCCAGAGAGCGTGCTCGGTGGGGTATTTCGCCCGGATCTCGGCGTTGGTCAGGCCCTCCCAGGCCCCTCCGCCGCGTTCGATGAGGTCGCGGTCGGAGGTGACGGGCAGGCCGGTGACCGCGCTGAGCGCCTGGGCCGTGTCGGCGGCGCGCTGCAGCGGGGAGGAGATGATGGCGGTCGGGCGGAGCGCGGCGAGGAGCCGCGCCGCCCGGTCGGCCTGTTCGCGTCCCGTGTCGTCGAGCGGGATGTCGGTGGACCCCTGGAAACGGCGTTCGACGTTCCAGGTCGTCTGACCGTGCCGCCACAGC
Source organism: Actinoallomurus liliacearum (assembly GCF_039542035.1). Lineage (NCBI taxonomy): Bacteria > Bacillati > Actinomycetota > Actinomycetes > Streptosporangiales > Thermomonosporaceae > Actinoallomurus > Actinoallomurus liliacearum. Next base: position 56,151 of record NZ_BAABHJ010000006.1, on the reverse strand, counting down.
ACGATCTTGCGCACCTCGGTCACTTACCGTCACCGGCCCGTACGCGCTGCTCCGAATGGGCGTTGATGTCCTCGGGCAGCGGCACCGGGGGGCAGTCCTTCCACAGGCGCTCGAGCGCGTAGTAGACGCGGTCCTCCTCGTGCTGGACGTGCACGATGATGTCGGCGTAGTCAAGGAGCACCCAGCGCCCTTCGCGCTCCCCCTCGCGGCGGATGGGCTTGGCGCCGGCGTCCTCGCGCAGCCTCTTCTCGATCTCGTCGACGATGGAGCGCACCTGGCGGTCGTTGGCCGCCGAACACAGGACGAACGCGTCCGTGATGACGAGCTGGTCGCTCACGTCGTAGGCGATGATGTTGTCAGCCAGCTTCTCGGCCGCGGCCTCGGCGGCGATCTGGACCAGCTGGTTGGCCCTCTCGGATGCGGTCACGGTGTGGTCGTTTTCCTCCTCGTGGGGCGTTACCGTCAACCGTCACGATAAAGCCCCCGTTTGTTTATGTACTGCACGATTCCGTCTGGGACGAGGTACCAGACCGGTTCTCCGGCTCGTACCCGCTCGCGGCACTCGGTCGAGGAGATCGCCAGTGCGGGCACCTCGACCAGGCTGACACCGCCCCTGGGAAGGCCGGGATCGGCGAGGTGGTGGCCGGGACGGGTACACCCTATGAAATGCGCGAGCCTGAACAGCTCATCCGTGTCACGCCACGTCAACATCTGGGCCAGTGCGTCGGCGCCCGTGATGAAGTACAACTCAACGTCCGGCCCGTATATTTCGCGCATCTCCCGCAGCGTGTCGATGGTGTAGGTGAGCCCGGGTCGCTCGATGTCGACACGGCTGACCGAGAAGCGCGGGTTCGAGGCGGTCGCGATGACCGTCATCAGATAACGGTCCTCCGCGGCCGAGGTCTTGCGGCCCTCCTTCATCCACGGCTGGCCGGTCGGCACGAAAATGACCTCGTCCAGCCGGAACAGATGGGCGACCTCGCTCGCGGCCACCAGGTGACCGTGGTGGATGGGGTCGAACGTGCCGCCCATGATCCCGACGCGGCGGCGCTCCGGGGCAGTGCTCACGATTCGCTCGCTGCGCTCAGTCACGCGCCCTCCTTCGTCGGAGGAGAGACCGGACGCACTGTGCTTCCGATTCGCTCGCTGCGCTCAGTCACGCGCCCTCCTTCGTCGGAGGAGAGACCGGAGGCACTGTGCTTCCGATTCGCTCGCTGCGCTCGCTCATGCGCCGACCTTAGTGAGCACGGGTGTCGGGCGTTTCACCACGCCCCTCCTTCGCGGGCGGGGATCAGTGCTCCGCGGCGTTCCGGAGGGCGAGCGTCGTCGCCCCGAGCGAGACGACGTCCGAGCTCAGCGGCGTCAGCGCCATGCCGAGGACCGATCCGTCGGCCCACGCGCAGGCGGCGCCGCCTCCCGTCGGCGTCCTGCCGCAGCGCAGGATGCCGCCGAGGGACCCGGCCGGAAAGTCGCTCGTATCGGTGATTCCCATACCCATGAACGTGGCGTCGACCTCTTCCGAGGGCGACCGGGAGCGCAGCTCCGTCGCCAACTCCGGGACGTCGTCCGCGGCCATGCCGACGAGGACGAGCGACCTCCGGGAGTCGCCGTCCTTGAGATAGATGGCGACCTTGGCGTTGGCGTACGCGGTGCCGGTCATGCGCAGCGACGTGCGCATGTCCTTGGCGAGCCGGTCGGCGAGGCTGCCCGTGGCCCGCTTGCAGTCGCCCGCCCTGGTGCGGCGGTCCCCCGTACGGGTAGGGCCGGGTTTCCCAGCCCTGGCCCGGGAACTCGGACCCGCCGCCCTGCCCGCCGGTCATGCTCTCGCCTTACCGGTCGGTCGATGCGGGCCACCATTATCGACCATTTCTCCGGTTGATTTCCCGCCGCCTGACAGCAATTCGGTCACCGTCCGGAACCATCAATCGAGGCCGGGAAGCGGCGGTTCTCCCGATTCCCAGGTCACCACCCGGACCGCCTTACCGGCCTCGACGCGCGGAATCGTGCCGACCGGCAGATCCCGTACGTCGCACGACAGGCCCAGCTCCGCCGAGAGCGCCGACGTCAGTCCCGGTCCGGCGCCCTCGCAGGCCACGACGAGCCGCGGCATCGCCGTGCGGCGGTCGACGACCACCTGGTAGTGCGGGGAGGCGTGCCGTACGACGACGGACTCGATCTGACGCGGGAAGACGTTCACTCCCCGGATCACGAGCATGTCGTCGCGGCGGCCCAGCACCTTGCTCATCCGGACCAGCGTGCGGCCGCACGGGCAGGGCTCGTGGGACAGCGACGCCACGTCGCCGGTGCGGTACCGCAGCAGCGGCATGGCCTCCTTCGGCGTGCTGAACACCAGCTCGCCCGGCGTGCCGTCGGGGACCGGCCCGCCGGAGGCATCGACCGCCTCCACGAGGAAGTGGTCCTCGTTCACGTGCAGCCCGGAACGCTCGAGGCACTCGGTCGCCACGCCCGGCCCGATGATCTCCGACAGGCCGTAGATGTCCAGGGCGGCGAGGCCGAGCAGCTCCTCGATCGTCGACCGCAGCCCCTCCGACCAGGGTTCGGCCCCGAACAGGCCCGCCTTCAGGCGCAGCTCGATCCCGGCCGCACGCGCCGCCTCCCCCAGCCGCACCGCGTACGACGGCGTGCAGGTCAGGATGTCGGGGCGCAGGTCGGCGAGCAGCCGGAGCTGGCGTTCGGTCATGCCGCCCGACATCGGCACGACGGTGACTCCGAGGGCGAGCGCGCCCTGATGGATGCCGAGGCCGCCGGTGAACAGCCCGTATCCGTACGCGTTGTGCACCACGCTGCCGGGCCTCGCACCCGCGCAGGCCAGCGACCGCGCGCACATCTGCGACCAGAGCGCCAGGTCACGCCGGGTGTACGCGACGAGGGTGGGCCGGCCGCCGGTGCCGCTGGACCCGTGGACGGCGGCGACCTCCTCCATCGGCACGGCGAGCATGCCGTACGGATAGGCGTCCCACAGGTCCTGCTTGGTGGTGAAGGGCAGCCGGCGCAGATCGTCGAGCGTGACGTCGTGGCCGCCGGCGACCCCGGCGTCCCGCAGCCGCCGGCCCTGGAGGCCGTCGGCCGCGATCAGGCGGTCGACCAGGTCGCGCAACCGGCGTTGCCGGACCGCGGTCAGCTCGTCGCGCGACATCGTCTCCGCGGGCCCCGGCCCGTACGCCTCCGCCATGGAGGGAGTAGACCGCCGCCGCACCCCGCCGCGCAAGAGCCCGTCCGCGGGAGGTTTCTCCGGGGTCACGGGTACGGAGCTGGCCGGATCGCGCCGAGGGAACTCCGCGCTCTGACGGGCCGTCAGACATAACATGCCGAATATGACGAGCAATACTCCCGACCGTTCTCGCACCCGCTTTCCCGGGATCAGTTCCCGCGCCTATGAGCATCCCGCGGACCGGTCGGCGCTCGTCGCCCTCCGATCGCTCAGCGGCTTCGACACGGTGCTGCGGCGCCTCGCCGGGCTGTTCAGCGAGCGCGCGATCCGTCTGATGTTCCTCGGTGGCACCGTGCGCGCGGGCGAGAGGCAGTACCGCCACATCCACGACATCGTGCGGGACAACGCCTACATCCTCGACCTGCCGCAGGTCCCGGAGGTGTACGTCACGCAGGACCCGACGCCGAACGCCATGACGATCGGCGTCGACACCCCGTTCATCGTCCTCAACACCGGCCTGATCGACCTCCTCGACGACGAGGAGCTGCGGTTCGTCATCGGCCACGAGGTCGGGCACGTCCTGTCCGGGCACGCGGTGTACCGGACGATGGCCATGATCCTGACCAACCTCGGAGCCCGGATCGCGTGGCTGCCGCTCGGGAACATCGCGATCGCGACGATCCTGATGGGGCTCAACGAGTGGCAGCGCAAGTCGGAGCTGTCGGCGGACCGGGCCGGCCTGCTGGCGGGCCAGGACGTCGAGGCCGCCAAGCGGGCGCTGATGAAGCTGGCGGGCGGCGCGCGCCTGTCGGAGATGGACGGCGAGGCGTTCCTGGAGCAGGCGCGGGAGTACGACGCGGCCGGTGACGTGCGCGACGGGCTGCTGAAGTTCCTCAACCTGCTGAACCGCTCGCACCCGTACGCCGTGATCCGGTTCGCCGAGCTGGAGCACTGGGCCCGTGGCGGCGAGTACACCCGGATCCTCGGCGGGGACTACGAGCGCCGCGCGGACGACGGCGGCGCCTCGATCTCCGAAGAGATCAAGAATGCGGCGAAGGCCTACCGGGAGTCCTGGAACCGCAGCTCGGACCCGTTCATCGGCGCCGTCAAGGGAGCCGCCGAGGGCGCCGTCAACGCCGGGGAGCGGCTGTTCGGCCGGTTCGCCCGCGGCGGCGACGACCGGGAGAACTGAGCCCCGGCCCGAACGGGGTCTTCGGCCAGGCCACACCCGGCCTTCGGCGCGAGCGGCGGCGGGTTTCCGCGTAACCTTGGGTTCACTTCTTGAACACGCGAGGGGACCCCATGCCGACGCCAGGCTCATCCGCGACGCCGGGATCGCAGTCGTCGCTCCGGGAGGCGAACCAGCGTCGGGTGATCCAGGCCGTGCGCGAGGCCGGAGCGCCGACCCAGGCCGAGATCGCCCGGAGCACGGGCCTGTCACGGGCGACCGTCTCCAACATCGTGCGCGAGCTGGCGGCAGGGGGCGTACTGACCACGACGCCCACGTCGGCGGGCGGCCGCCGGGCCCGCGCGGTGTCGCTGGCGCCCACCGCCGGGCTGGCCGTCGGAGTCGACTTCGGCCACTCGCACCTGCGCGTGGCGATCGGCAACCTGGCCCGCGAGGTCGTCGCCGAGCAGGCGATGCCCCTGGACGTCGGGGCCTCGGCCGCCGACGGGCTCGGGGCGGCCGAGCGCCTGATGGACGGGCTGCTGGCCACCGTCGGCGCGACGAGGGCGGACGTCCTGGGCATCGGGCTCGGCGTGCCCGGGCCGATCGACGCGGCGAGCGGCACGCTCGGGTCGAGCACCATCCTGCCGGGCTGGGCGGGCATCGAGGCGGCCGAGGAGGCCCGGCGCCGTCTCGGCCGCCCGGTCCACGTGGACAACGACGCGAACCTCGGCGCGTTGGCCGAGGTCACCTGGGGAGCGGCGCGCGGCCACGCCGACGCCGCGTACATCAAGATCGCCTCCGGGGTGGGGGCGGGCATCGTGATCGGCGGCCGCGTCTACCACGGGCCGGGCGGTACGGCCGGCGAGATCGGCCACATCACGCTGAACGAGAACGGCCCGATGTGCCGGTGCGGCAACCGCGGTTGCCTGGAGACGTACGCCGGCGGCCGCTACCTCGCCGATCTGCTGCGGCCGACCCACGGCGACGGCCTGACCACGGCGCGGATCGTGGAGCTGGCGCTGGCCGGGGACGCCCCGTGCCGGCGCGCGGTCGGTGACGCCGGGCGGTACACCGGGGCGGGCGTGGCGAGCCTGTGCAACCTGCTCAATCCCCGCCTGGTCGTGGTCGGCGGCGACCTGGCGCGGGCGGGCGACCTCCTGATCGAGCCGATGGTGGAGGCCGTCCGGCGCTCGGCCGTCGCCAGCGCCGCGGCGCTCGTGTCGATCGTGCCCGGGGTGCTCGGCGACCGGTCGGAGGTCCTCGGCGCGTTGGCGCTGGTCATGAACGCGTGGGAGATCGTTTAAGTCCTGAACGCTGATGGCAGACTTCGGCCAAATTTGCGTTTAGGTCTTGATTTAAGTCCTGGGTTCGGTCTTTGATCACAGGGCTTCGTTCCTCCTGACCTCCGCCTGGAGCACGCTTCATGAGACTCCGGATCAAGGCCGCCCGCATCGGGACGGCCGTAGCGATCACCGCGTCAGGGCTGGCCCTGACCGCGACGGGCGCCAGCGCCCAGGTCCGCTACCTCGACCCGCACGCCTCCACCTCCTCCCGCGTCGCCGACCTCCTCAAGCGCATGACCACCGAGGAGAAGGTCGGCCAGCTCGCCCAGCCCGCCGTCGTCAACATGCAGGGTGACTGCCAATGGTCCGGCGGCGCCCTCGTCGAGTCCTGCATGCAGCACGTCCTCGGCGACCTGAAGGTCGGCTCGGTGCTGTCCGGGGGTGGCGAGACCCCGGTCAACAACACCCCCAAGGACTGGGCCGACATGGTGAACGCGGTCCAGAAGTACGCGATCGGCCATTCCCGGCTGCACATCCCGATCGTGTACGGCGTGGACGCCGTGCACGGGCACAACAACGTCCTCGGCGCGACCAAGTTCCCGCAGCAGATCGGGGTCGGCGCGACCTGGGACCCGCAGCTCTCCGAGGCGATGGGCGAGTCCACGGCCCGCGCCGTGAAGGCGACCGGGCCGCAGTGGGACTTCGCGCCGGTCCAGGACATCTCGCGCGACACCCGCTGGGGCCGCTACTACGAGACCTACTCCGAGGACCCCTACCTCGCCGGTGAACTCGGCGCCGCCAACGTCAAGGGCCTGGAGAAGTCCGGGCAGGTCAGCGCGACGGTGAAGCACTTCGCCGGTTACTCCGCGCCGTTCAACGGCCATGACCGGACCGAGTCCCACATCGACCCGCGCTACCTCCAGGACACGTTCCTGCCGTCGTACAAGGCGGCCGTGGACGCGGGCGCGGACACCGTCATGGTGAACTCCGGGTCGATCAACGGCATCCCGGCGCACGCCTCGCACTACCTGCTCACCGACCTGCTGCGCCGCCAGTGGGGGTTCAAGGGCGTGGTGGTCAGCGACTGGAACGACGTCGACGCGCTGCGCACGTCGTACCACCTGACCGACACGTACGCGGGCGCGGTGGCCATCGCGGTCAACGCCGGCGTCGACATGGGCATGCTGCCGCCCGGTGAGGTCGACGGGTTCGTCCAGGGCCTGCTGGAGGACGTGAAGACCGGCAAGGTCAGCAAGCGCCGCCTCGACGAGGCGGTCTCCCGGATCCTGACGCTGAAGTTCAAGCTCGGCCTGTTCGAGCACCCGTACGTCGACGCGTCCAAGGCCAACGCGGCCGTGCTCGGCGCGGACAAGGACCTCGCCGTCAAGGCCGCGACCGAGTCGCAGACCCTGCTGAAGAACGACGGCAACGTGCTGCCGCTCTCCACGGGCATCGGCAAGGTCGTCGTGACCGGCCCGAGCGCCGACTCGATCCCGAACCAGAACGGCGGCTGGACGATCCAGTGGCAGGGCATCCCCACCGGCGTCAACGACCCGGGTGTCACGATCTACCAGGGCATCAAGAACGTCGTCGGTGACCACGCCAAGCTCGTGCCGAACGCCGACGACGCGGTCGACCAGACCAAGAGCGCCGACGCGGCCATCGTGGTGGTGGGCGACAAGCCCGGCGCCGAGGGCGTCAACGACCAGGAGCTGCCCGAGCTGTCCGCCGACCAGCAGAACCTCGTCGACCGGCTGCAGGCCACCGGCAAGCCGGTGATCGTGGTGGTCGTCGCCGACCGGCCGCTGGTGCTCGGCAACGCGGCCGACGCCAAGCAGCTGCTCATGTCCTGGCTGCCCGGCAGCGAGGGCGGCACGGCCGTGGCGAACGTCCTGTTCGGCAAGGCCAACCCGAGCGGCCGGCTGCCCGTCTCCTGGCCGAAGACCACCGGCGACGAGCCGATGTTCTACCAGCAGCTGGGCGGCACCAACAGCGGCACGAGCTCCGGCTACGACCCGCTGTTCGCCTTCGGCGCGGGCCTGTCGTACACGACGTACGCGGTGCAGGGCGTGTCGGTCTCCGGCGGCAGCACGGTGAAGGTGTCGGTGAAGGTCGCCAACACCGGCTCCCGCGACGGCGACTTCGTCGTGCCGGTCTTCGCCCAGCTGCCGGTCGGCCAGATCCTGACCCCGCCGAACCGCCTCGCCGCCTTCACCCGGGTGCCGCTCAAGGCGGGCCAGTCGACCACCGTGTCGCTGTCCTTCCCGCGCTCCCGGCTCGCGGTGACGCAGGGCGACATCAACGGCTCCGGCACCCGCGCGGTGCTCCCGGGCCAGTACAAGATCGTCGCCGGCGACAAGTCCGCCGACCTGACCGTCAACTGACCGTACCGGCCACCGGCCGGACCCGACCACGCGAAGGCCGCGGGGCGATCACCGATCCCCCGCGGCCTCCCTCCTTTCCTGGCGTGATCCCTGGTCGTTGCTGCGGGTGACGAACACCTTCGTCAGCTGCCGATGCGGAACCGGCTACCGCCGGCGATCGGCGCGCGTGGGGCCGATGGCCGCGACGCCGCTCGTCATCACCGTCCGGCCGTGCGCGTCGCTCACCTCGGCCGACGCTCCCGGCGCCAAAGCGCCGATCCAGGCCACCAAGCGCCGGCGCATCCGTCCCGCCATGATCCGCGATGATCCGTGACCTCGGAACGAAACGATTGCGTACACTTCACAGGGGCGATAATGTACGAAACCGTTTCGTTTCGATGAGATGAGGGTGTGGCGATGGAGGCTCCGCGACGGCGCGGCGAAGTGCGCGAGGAAGCAATCCTGCTGGCCACGCTCGAGTTGCTGGCCGAAGTCGGCTATGACCGGATGACCATGGACGCGGTGGCCGCACGGGCCCACGCGAGCAAGGCCACGATCTACCGGAGATGGCCCGGCAAGCCCGAACTCGTCGTCTCGGCAGTCAAGCGGTACGCCGCGAGCCCGACCGCGGCGCCAGCCGAGAGCGGCGACCTGCGTCAAGATCTGCTGGCGGTGCTGCTGGCCATGCGTTCGAGCCTCACCGGCCAGGACGCCGACCTCATCCTCGGCCTGATGATCGCGATGCGCCGCGACGCCGAACTCGCCGCCGCGGTGCGGAGCCAGGTCGTCACCGATAAGGGAGAGGCGTTCGGTGCCGTCATCACGCGGGCCGTCGCCCGCGGCGAGTTGCCGGCGACCGTCGACACCGCGTTGTTCGTCGAGATCAGCTCCGCGATGTTGTTCTCCCGGCTGTTCGTCACCGGCGAGACCCTCGACGACGCCTTCATCCACCATCTCCTCGACGCCGTACTCCTCCCCCTGCTCAACCACCAGTCCAGCCTGCGATAGGAGTCCCCATGTGGCAGACGATCGGCCTCAGCCTGCTCGGCGGAGTGATGGGCGGCAACGCCTTCCCGCACTTCGTGCACGGCATCACCAAGAAGCGGTACCCGAACCTCACCGGCAACGGGCCCATCCCGAATGTCGTCGCCGGATGGGCCGGGCTCGTCCTGGCCACGCTGTTCATCTACTGGGCGCACGGCGACCGGCACCCCGCCGCGGCCTTCGGTTTCGCGGCCCTCGGAGTCCTTTTGATCGGCCTGTTCCACGCCGGTCCGGGCGCCTTCGGACAACCGGAGCCATCGGAATGACGTGAGAAGGCCACTCCGCCCTTCTTCACCGATTCGCATCGAGAAGGACCGCGGAGTGGCCGTCCACGTCACCCTCGTGGCTGGTCGGAATGACGTGAGAAGGCCACTCCGCCCTTCTTCACCGATTCGCATCGAGAAGGACCGCGGAGTGGCCGTCCACGTCACCCTCGTGGCTGGGGCGCCGCCCGCCGCGACATGATCACTGGTCGTCGCTGCTGCTACGGCCCAGTGAACGCCAGGGATCAAGGACAAGGTCTGGGCGCCTCATGATGGCGCCACGCCCCGCGTCTCAGCGGGGCTTCGGGGGAACCGCTCTCGCACAAGGCCGCGGTGACGGCGGTGTGCATGTCGGTGGCTTGAGCGTTGCTGCCGCCCGGTCGAGATCCGCCATCACGGTCACCGCCCGGCCGTCCGGTGTGACACCGCCCATCGTCTTTAACCCGAACATGTCACCGTCGTGCCCCCAGTACAGGCGCGGTCTGCTCTGCAGGCCCAGGCCGTCGGCGCGCCCGGACTTCGAGGCCGGCATGGCCGCGGCCAAGTGGGTCACCGGCCTGGGCCGTCGTCGATGGCGTGGCGGCGAGATGCTCGGGCTGCTCGCGGCCGGAGCCCTCGGCCCCGGCCGGCCCACCACCTATGAACTGGCCGAGGGACCGAAGGCACTCGCGGACCTGGAAGCACGGGCCACCGTGGGCAAGCTGGCGCTACTGCCCTGAACAGACATGACGCCAACGGCACAAAGCTCAAACCCATGAGACGCCGATCATGGCCTCTCCTTTCCCACCGCCGCGTGATCCCTGGCCGTTGCCGCAGCTAGGGCGCAGTGAATGCCAGGGATCAAGAGAATTCGGCTCCTTTCGGAGGGAGACGGGCCCACCGAAGCCTCAGGCAGAGGGCGTCTTGTAGAGTCTCCATCTGAGGTTCGGGAGTATTGGGGCAGATACGACCGAATCGGCCAATCAGCCTTTCCGGAATGCGCATCACTTGAGCTGATCGAGAAGCTGATGAAGGAGTTGTGATGCAGAAACTCATCACGGACGATGGCTGGCAAAAGTCCTCTCGGAGCGGGAACGACGGTACGAGCAACTGCGTTGAAGTCAGACTCCAAGACGTCTGATCCATCGAGTGAAAGAACCCACGACGCCCGGGTCGTGGGTTCTTCGCGTCTCAGGAGCGGCGGGCGCCGAGGGCCAGGGTGAGGGCCGCCACCAGGCAGAGGGCCGCCGCGACGACGAACGCGGTTCCGCTCGCCAAGCCGCCCATCACCGCGACGCCCAGGGTGGCGCCGACCTGGCGGACCGCGTTCAGCAGGCCGCTCGCGACGCCCGCCGCGCCCTCCGGCGCCGCCTGCACGACCCCGGTGACCAGGGCGGGCAGGGAGAAGGACACGCCGAAGCCGATCAGGAGCATGCCGAGCCACGGCACCGGGGTCGCGGCGAGGCAGCCGAGGGTGAGCAGGGTCAGTCCGGCCAGGACCGGCGGGCGCGGCCCGTACCGCGCGACCAGCCGGCCGGTGACCAGCGGGTTGAACGCGGTCGGCAGCGTCAGCGGCAGGAACGCCAGGCCGGTGGCCACCGGTCCCAGGTGACGCTGGAGCGACAGGGTCAGCACGAACAGGCCGCCCGACAGCGCGAAGTTCACCGCCGCGCCGGCGATCAGGCCCCGGCGCACGCCCGGCTCGGCGATCACCGCGCCGGGGACGGCCGGGGACGCGCTGCGCCGCTCCACGACGACCATGACCACGGCGAGGACCGCCGCCGCGATCGCCGAGACGACGCGCCGGTCGACGATGGCGTCGGTGAGCACGGCCAGGAAGGCGCAGGCCATGAGCTGGGCCCACCAGTCGATGTCCCGTCCGGTCGCGGGAACCCGGATGTCGCGGACGAGCAGGAGGCTGAGCAGCGCCACCGGGACGTTCACGAGGAACACCGCCCGCCAGCCGCCGACCGACACCAGCAGCCCGCCCGCGACCGGACCGGCCGCCAGCGCGCATCCCGTGATCGCCGCCCAGGCGCCGAGGGCACGGCCACGCTCGGCCGGAACGGGGTACAGCCGGGTGATGATCGCCAGTGAGCTCGGCAGGCACAGCGCGCCCGCCGCGCCGAGCACGGCGCGCAGGACGACGAGGACGGACAGGTTCGGCGCCGCCGCGCTGAGCAGGGACACCAGGCCGAACGCGGCGACGCCCGCGGCGAACACCCGGTGCGCGCCGAACCGGTCCGACACCGCGCCGGCGGTCGGCAACAGCGCGGCGAACGTCACCGTGTAACCGGTGACCGCCCACTGCAGCCCGGCGACCCCGCCGCCGAGCGAGGCACGCAGATCGGGCAGGGCGACGGTCAGGACGGTGGTGTCCAGCAGCACCAGGAAGTAGCCGAGCGAGAGACCGAACAGCCGGCTCGCCCGGGAGGAGATCGGAAGGGTTTGGGTGGACACGTGCGACTCCAGGAGAATGGGATGCGCCCACAGTCGCGGCACCCACCCGTTCCCCTCCACCGGCGGCGGCGAACGCCCCGTTCGGTAGAACCGAAAGGCCAGGTCAGCGTGGAGTTCCGGCAGTTGCGCACGTTCCTCGCCGTCGCCACCGAGGGCACGGTCACCGACGCGGCGATCGCCGTGGACCTGGCGCCGTCCTCCGTCTCGGAGCAGATACGAGCGCTGGAGCGGTCGCTCGGTGTCGCGCTGTTCGATCGGACGCCCGATGGCATGCGTCTCACGGAGGCCGGGCGGCGGATGGCACCCTGGGCACGGCGGCTGCTCGACCAGGCCGATCAGGCGCGCCGCGAGGTGACCGGCCGACCGCCGGTCGTACGGCTCGGGGCGCTGGAGACGCTCGCCGCCACGCTGGTCCCCGACATCGTCGAACGGCTCTCGGCGCGCCGCCCGGACCTCGGTATCGAGGTGGCGCCGCTGAACCGCCGGGACGTCCTCGCCCGCGTCGAGGCCGGCTCACTCGACGCCGGGCTGCTGCTGGACAGCGGCCCGGTGGTGGGCGACCTCGGGTTCGACGCGCCGCCCCGGCTGGCCTTCCTCGACGTGGAGGACGTGCCGCTCGCGTTCGTCACCGCGCCCGGGGCGACCCGGGACCGTCTCCTCGTCACGCCGCCGGGCTGCTCGTTCCGCATCATCGCCGACCGGGTGCTGGGCACCGACGGCGAGCGCACGGAACTGGCCTCGGTCACCGTCATCCACGGCTGGGTGCGCCGGGGCCTCGGCGCGGCCTTGCTGCCGGAGTTCGCCGTCGCCGAGGATCTCCGCTCGGGCGCCCTCGTCGGCCATCCGGTCGTGACGCCGGACATCGCGCTGCGCCTCGCCTGGCGGGCCGACCGCGAGGACGCCGTCCGCGAACTGCTGTACGCCGCCGCCGGCGGCCTCCGCGACGCGTCGGCCCCGGCAGGAGACATGCGGGCGGCAGCGGCGGCCAACTGATTTCCGTACCCGCCGCTCGCTCGAGCGCTCGGAACGCCGGTGCGCGGGTCAGCCGGTCGTTCCGGGGGCGGGGACGGCGTGTTCCGCGGCGCGGCTGACCTGTTCCCAGGCCGCCCAGGTGCGCATCCGCCGCCGGGAGATGTCGAAGGCGAGGTCGTAGACCATGCTGCCGAGCAGCAGCCGCAGCGGCGGATCTTCGCTGTCGACCAACTTCAGCAGCGCTTCGGCGGCCAGACGCGGCTCGCTGTCGATCGAGCCCTCGGCCCACTGCCTCTCCAGCTCGGCGCGCAGGGAGGCGTACTCCTCCATGGGCGAGGTCATGGCCATGGAGGAGTACAGGTCGGTCCAGTAGCCGCCGGGCTGCACCATGGTCAGCTTGACGCCGAACGGCGCGACCTCCATGGCCAGGGCCTCGCTCATTCCCTCCAGCGCGAACTTGCTCGCGCTGTACATCCCGGTGCTCGGGAAGCCGCCGAGGGCGGCGATGCTGGAGATCTGCACGATGTGACCGGATCTCTGCGCACGCAGGTGCGGCAGGACGGCCTGGCAGACCCACATGGCCCCGAAGAGATTGACCTCCAGCTGAGCGCGCGCCTCGGCCTCGGTGAACTCCTCGACCATGCCTGAGGACATCGTCCCGGCGTTGTTGACCACGATGTCGAGCCGGCCGAAACGCGCGACGGCGGCGTGCACGGCGGCGAACACCGCAGCGCGGTCGGTCACGTCGAGGGCGAGGGTGAGGAGCCGATTTCCGTATCGGCCGTCGAAATCCTGTGCCCTGATCGTGCGGGCCGCGGCGACCACCTGATCGCCGCGCTCCAGCGCGGCGAGGGCGAACGCACGACCCAGGCCGCGACTGGCTCCGGTGATGAACCAGGTGCGGGAAGAACTCGTCGCGGGGGTGCGCAAAGGTGCAACTCCTTCTGCTTTCGCTCACAGCAATCGAGACGATACGTCTCGTCTCAGGATGAGACCGTAGCGACCTCTGTTCGACACTGTCAAGACGGACCGTCTCGTCTCACCTCTGTTAGATTCGACGGCATGACGACGCAGCGGATGTCCTCCTCGAACGCGTCCCGCCGGAACGAGGCGTCCCGGCGGGCCATCCTCACCGCGGCGTTCGAGCTGGTACAGGAGGTGGGGTACGCCAAACTGAGCATCGAGAGCATCGCCGCCCGCGCCGGTGTCGGCAAGCAGACGATCTACCGCTGGTGGCCCTCCAAGGGCGCTGTCCTCTTCGACGCCTTTCTTCTCATGCTCGGCGAACAGGCGGACACCGGCGAGCCCGCTCTGCCCGACACCGGGGACCTGGAGGCGGACCTGAAGACGGTCCTGCGGGCCACGATCGAGGAACTGAACGATCCGCGCTATGACGAGCCGATGCGCGCCCTGAACACCGAGATCGTGCACGACCCGGCGCTGGCCGCGCTCTACTCAGAACGGCTGGACGGACCGATGAGAGAGATGAAGAAACGACGGCTTCGCAGCGCTCAGCGGGCCGGGCAGCTCGCTGAGGACCTCGATCTCGACGTGGCCGTGGAGATGGTGTGGGGACCACTCCTCAACCGATGGCTGCAGCGCAGCGGAGCACTCACTCCCGAATACGCCGACAGTCTCGTCGAGACCGCACTGAGCGGACTGCGCCCACGTCACTGAGCCTTCCCGCACGGACCGTGCCGTCACCGTGCACGGTCACGCCCTCGGCCTGAGTCGTACGCGAGACGAGGCGGGGTAGTCAGGCGTTCTCGCGTGATGCCGTCGGCGGCGCCTGGTCGCCGGGGGCTTGAAACGCCCGGATCATGAGCGCGGCGAAGCGCCGTGACGCCGTGATCTGGGCGGCCATCGACGTGGCGTGGATGCCCCTGTTGGCCATGAGCATGAGGATCAGGTCGTCCAGGACGAAGTCGGGGCGTAGGCGGCCGGTGTCCTTGGCGCGGCGGGCCAGTTCGGCGATCGAGTTCAGCGCGTGTTCACGGCCCGCGGCGAGATCCACCGCGTCGGGGAAGGTCGCCATGAATGCGTCGGTGAAACCTCGGTTGCGTGCGTGCAGCTCACACAGCTTCTCGATCACGAGGCAGAAGCCCCGCCACGGATCCGAATGGGCACGCCCCTGATCAACGATGGCGTGACACGCGCGCATCTCGTCCGTGAAGACCTCGGTGACCAGCAGCCGCTTGGTCGGGAAGCGGCGGTACAGGGTGGCAGGACCGACCCCGGCGCGCCGGGCGATCTCCCGCATCGGCACATCGAGACCGTCCGCGGCGAAGAGCGCGCGGGCCGCGTCGAGGACGCGTTCGCGGTTGTCGAGGGCGTCGGACCGCAGGGAGTGAGGCAAACGGCCGGTCACCGATCTCACTTTAGCCAACCGGACGGTGGCGTCCGTTAGCGTCCGGACCACGGTGCCCCAGAGGTTCCGATCGAGCCCAGAACACGGAGACGACATTGAAGGCAGTCGCGATCCAGACGTTCGGAAGTCCTGAAGGTCTGGCGGTCATCGACCTCCCGGCCCCGACTCCCGCCGAGGGACAGGTGCTGATCGCCACGGAGGCGATCGGTGTCGGCGGCGTGGATGCCGTGATCCGAAGCGGTGCCCTCGCCGCCTACGGTTTCGCGGAGGGGCATATCCCCGGTGGCGAGGTGGCGGGCACCGTGACCGCGGTCGGCGACCGCGTCGACACGTCCTGGATCGGCCGGCGCGTGTGGGCGTTCACCGGCACGGGCGGCGGCTACGTCGAACAGGCGGTCGCCCCGGTCGAGGAGATCCTCCCCCTTCCCGCGGACCTGTCCGCCGTCGACGCGGTGACCCTCGGCAGCTCCGGAGTGGTGGCCCACTTCGGGCTCTCCCATGCACACTTCGCCCCTGGCGAGTCGGTACTGGTACGCGGCGCGGCCGGCAGCATCGGGATCATGACGGTCCAGCTCGCGGCTCGTCGTGGTGCCGGCACGGTGGCGGTCACGACGTCGTCGGCCGAGCGCGGCGATCGCCTGCGTGAACTCGGCGCGACCCACGTGCTGGATCGCTTCGGGGAGGGAGACGAGGACGCTCCCGCGGGCTACGACGTCATCATCGACGTCGTAGCCGGTGTGGACATGCCCTCTTTCTTCGCCAAGCTCAACCCGAACGGCCGCATGGTGGCCGTCGGCGCGGTCGGCGGACAACCGCCGGCGGACTTCGGCGCCAAGATGATGGCGGACTTCCAGAAGTCCATGTCGTTCGCCACCTTCAGCGCCGCCACTGTGGCCGACGCCGATCGCCGTGCCGTGAGAACCGCGCAGTTCGCCGCCGCGAGCCGCGGCGAACTGCGCACGGTGGTGCATGAACTGCTGCCATTGGAACAGGCCGTGCCGGCGCACCGGAAGATGGACGCGGGCGAGGTCTTCGGCAGAATCGTGCTGACGCCGTAGCCCTCGGCCCGCTCGCCTGGTCGACGGTCGCCGCGCCCGACGCGGCGCCCGACCGCCTGCTCGTGACGCCGCCGGGCTGCTCGTTGGTCAGTCACCCCTCGGCCCCGCACTGCGCGGACCGGTTCATGCATGCGGGCGTCGGGCCGGGAGCGGCCGGCGCTCCCGGCCCGACGCTCGTCATGACGCGTAGGCGTCGTGGAGGCTGAACTGGGTGACGTGGGCCTGCCGGCCGAGGGGGGTCAGGTCCAGATAGCTGTAGGTGTTGACGAGCGCGTCGAGGCCACGTTCGTACGTCGAGTACGTGTGATAGACGTCGTCGCCGTCGCGCAGGAAAACGCTCAGACCCTGCCATTCTCCGTCGATGTACCAGGGCGTGCCCTTTTCGAGGAGCGTGGCCTTGTCCTTGTAGTTGTACTCCACGGGCATGACGGACTCGTCATTGGTGACGTGGTAGTCGTAGTTGAAGTCGCTGCCGAAGGACGAATACCAGGGAATGGTCCAGCCCATTCGCTCCTTGAACGGCGTGAGCCTGCTCAGCGGCGCGCGCGAGACGAGCGCGACCGTGGTATTGAGAGCGTGCAGATGCTCCTCGTGGCTGATGTTGTCCACCAGCAGCGAGCAGCTGTTGTGGCCCTCGGTGTCGTCGGGCGCGAACATGAAGTGGTAGACGATGAGCTGGCGGCGGCCCTCGAACAGGTCAAGGAGGCGGGTCTTACCGTCGGGACCCTCGAAGACGTAGTCCTTGTCCACCTTGACCATGGGCAGCTCGCGGCGTCGCTCGTTGAGCGCGTCCCGCCGGAGCGTCACCTCTTTCTCCTCCTCGAGGAGCTCCTTACGGGCCGTCAGCCACTCGTCTCGCGAAACGATCTCGGGCAGATTCATCTGATTCCTTGAATCGGTGACTCGGGCGGTCGCCCGGGTCACAACGGTCGTTCTCCGTATCGGATGGCCGCGTTCACGCGGAGCGCGGGGGCGTCTCGTTCGCCGCCCACTCATATAGAGGTCACGAACGCCTTGAATTCATCGGCCGCCCGGCGATCCGTTACCGACAGCGGCAGCCCGCACAGCGGAAAAAGGCGAGAGCCGTGGAAATTCGCGATGTGGGAGATGCCGGCGGTGGTGATCGTAAGGGTCTGCACGGCGTGTGCGCGGTAGGTGCCGGTGGCGGCGCGGCCGTACAGCGCCAGGGCGGGCTGGTGGTTGGTGGTGGTGGGAACGGCACGGTACAGGCCGGGACTCGGGAGCCGATCCGCCAGGAAGCGCGCGACGTCGTCGCGGCCCGCGAACCAGGTGGGGTAGGGCGGCATCTCGAAGACGACGTCCTTGGCGAGCAGCCGGGTGAGCGTGGTCATGTCGGCGTTCTCGAAGGCCGACAGGTACTGGTCGAGCAGGGCACGTGTGCCGGGATCGGTGGGTTCGCCCATGTCGTCTTCGGCGGGAGCGATCCGGGCGATGCTCGCGCGGGCGCGCTGCAGCGCGCTGTTCACCGAGGCGGTGGTGGTGTTGAACAGGTCGGCGACCTCGGCGGCCTGCCACGCCAGCACGTCACGCAGAATCAGCACGGCGCGTTGCCGGGGTTGCAGATGCTGGAGCGCGGCGACGAAGGCGAGCCGCAGACTCTGCCGGGCCTCGACGGTACCGGCCGGGTCGGCGGTGAGGAGGCCGCCGGGAATGGGCTCCAGCCAGTGCGCGTCCATGAGCGGCGGTGCCAGCGGGTCCTCCGGGTTCGCGCTCGGCTCGAGACTCGAGGGCATGGGGCGGCGGGCGGCGCGTTCCAGCGCTTTGAGACATGCTCTGGTCGCGATGCGGTAGAGCCAGGTGCGCGGCGACGAACGGCCTTGGAATCCGGCGAACGCCCGCCAGGCACTGAGATAGGTCTCCTGGACGGTGTCCTCCGCGTCATGGACCGAACCGAGCATTCGGTAGCAGTGGGCCAGGAGTTCGCGCCGGTACGGTTCGGTGAGGCGGACGAACTCCTCATCGGGGGCGGACCCCGGACGCTCGTGTGACATGGCTGCTCCGTTTCCCACTGTCATGCCATCGCCAGAGTGAGGACGCCTGCGCCGAGGCTCATGGCGGCGTGACCGGCCGCGGCGGGCAGGCGGCGCGCGGGCGATTCAGGGGAGGTCGCGGTACCGGCCTCGGCGAGCCAGACCACCGCGGCGACGAGACAGTAGGCGGCGAGCGTCACGGCGGCCGGCGCGGGACCGCTCATCCGCCCCATCGCGGCGTGACCGCCGTCCATCCGGGGCGCCGCCCCGTCAGTGGGGAGCGGCATCGGCATGACGACCATCCAGGCCATCACGGCCGACATCAGCGCGTGGTGCGCGTCCTTGACCGCGGGCGTCATCCGCCGCGCGCGTACGGCCGAGGCGACGAACCAGGCAGCGCTCGCCCCCAGTACCGCGGCCTGCGGGCCGTGCGGAACCCGGGCTCCCCACGGCCAGACCATCGGGATCATCACCAGGCACATCACCGCGTGCAGGACCAGCGAGATCCTTTCCGCGGCGCCTGCCGTGGAGCACGCGCTCTGATACAGGAACCAGCCGCTCGGGCCTGCGAAGACCACTGTCAGGCACCAGCAGGCGGAAGGAGGAAGGGACACCGATGACTCCGGTCGACGTGAGTGGGTCATCTGTACAGATCCGGCAGGCCGCGGAAACTCATCGGCTCCGTCCGTACGGATTCGGTGCCCTCGCTCACCGCCAGGTCATCGATGCCTGAAGCGCCGGATGCCGGGGCCGATGGGAATTCGGCCCCGGCATCCGCAGGTCCGGGACCACTACCGGGGTCCGCGCCCGGCGGACCTGGTACGTGGTCGTTCAGGGAGAGTGATTCACACGCCCTTGAGGTGGCCCTCGCCGGTGACGACGTACTTGGTGGAGGTCAGCTCGGGCAGGCCCATGGGGCCGCGGGCGTGGAGTTTCTGGGTGGAGATGCCGATCTCCGCGCCGAACCCGAACTCCTCGCCGTCGGTGAACCGCGTCGAGGCGTTGACCATGACGGCGGCGGAGTCGACGAGCGCCGTGAAGCGCCGGGCGGCGGACTGGGAGGTCGTCACGATCGCCTCGGTGTGCGCCGAGCCGTACCGCCGGATGTGCGCGACGGCGGCGTCGAGCGAGTCGACGACGGCGGCGGCGAGGTCGAGGGAGAGGTACTCGGTGCCCCAGTCCTCGTCGGTCGCCTCGACGACGGTCGCCCCCTCGCCCGCGTGCGCGCGGACCGCCGCGTCGCCGTGCACGGTGACGCCCTTCTCTCCCAGGGCCCGCAGCGCGCGCGGCAGGAACGCGTCCGCGATGTCGCGGTGCACGAGGACCGTCTCGGCGGCGTTGCACACCGACGGGCGCTGCGTCTTGGCGTTGACGAGGATGTCCACGGCCATGTCCAGGTCGGCGGCCGCGTCGACGTACACGTGGCAGTTGCCGGTCCCCGTCTCGATGACCGGGACCGTCGACTCCTCGACCACCGAGTTGATCAGCGAGGCGCCGCCGCGCGGGATCAGCACGTCGACCAGGCCACGGGCCCGCATCAGGTGCTTGACGGAGTCGCGGTCGCGGCCGGGCACGAGCTGGATCGCGTCGGCCGGCACCCCGCCCGCGACGTCGGCCAGCGCCCCGCGCATGACCTCGACCAGCGCGGTGTTGGAGTCGTACGCGGAGGAGGATCCGCGCAGCAGGACCGCGTTGCCGCTCTTGAGGGTCAGCGCGGCGGCGTCGACCGTGACGTTCGGGCGGCCCTCGTAGATGATCCCGACCACGCCGAGCGGAACCCGGACCTGCCGCAGCTCCAGCCCGTTGGGCAGCGTGTAGCCGCGGACGGACTCCCCCACCGGATCCGGCAGGGACGCGACGTGGCGGACCGCGGCGGCGATCGCGGCGACCCGGTCGTCGGTCAGGCTCAGCCGGTCGATCATGTACTCGGAGGTGCCGGCCTCGCGGGCGCGGGCGACGTCGCCGGCGTTCGCCTCGACGATCTCCCCGGAGCGGGCCACGAGGGCGTCCGCGATGGCGTGCAGCGCGGCGTCCTTGACGGCGCGCGGCAGCGGGGCCAGCTCGGCGGCGGCCTGCCTGGCGCGCCGCGCCACCTCGAGAACCTGCTCCTGACTGCCCATCTGTCCTCCTCCTGGCCCGCGCGGTCTCAGTGCCGGGGGCTCGCTGCCTGCTCGCCGACCAGGACGACCAGGCCGTCCCGGTGAATGATCTCGCGTTCGTACTCCGGGCCGAGCTCCCGCGCCAGCCAGCGCGTCGACCTGCCCATCAGCTCCGGGATCTCCGCCGCGTCGTAGTTGACCAGCCCGCGCGCGACGACCCGGCCCTCGTCGTCGCACAGGTCCACCGGGTCGCCCGCGCTGAAGTCGCCCTCCACCCCGGTCACGCCGGCGGGCAGCAGCGACTTGCGGTGCCGGACCACGGCCTCGACCGCTCCGGGGTCCAGGCGCACCCGGCCCTGCCCGGTCGTCGCGTGCGCCAGCCACAGGCGCCGGGTCGACGGCTGGGCCCCGGCCGGGTGGAAGTACGTTCCGACGTTCTCGCCCGCGAGCGCGGGTCCGGCCGAGTCGGCGTTCGTCAGGACGACCGGGACGCCGGCGATGCGGGCCGCCTCCACCTTGGTGACCATGCCGCCGGTGCCGACCCGGCCCGAGCCGCCGAGGCGCACGCCGTCCAGGTCGGCGGGCTCCCGGACGTCCTGGATCCGCCGCGCGCCCGGCTCTCGCGGGTCGCCGGTGTAGAGGGCGTCCACGTCGGACAGCAGGATCAGCGCGTCCGCGCGGATGAGGTGAGCGACGAGGGCGGCGAGCCGGTCGTTGTCGCCGAACCGGATCTCGTCGGTGGCGACCGTGTCGTTCTCGTTGACGATCGGCACGACGCCGAAGGTGAGGAGCTGTTCGAGGGTGCGCTGGGCGTTGCGGTGGTGCGAGCGGCGCATCATGTCGTCGGCGGTCAGCAGCACCTGCCCGACGCCCAGGCCGTAGCGCGCGAAGGACGCGGTGTAGCGGGCCACCAGCAGCCCCTGCCCCACGCTGGCCGCCGCCTGCTGCAGCGCCAGGTCGCGGGGCCGGGAGGGCAGGCCGAGCGGGCCGAGCCCGGCGGCGATCGCCCCCGAGGAGACGAACACGACCTCGCGGCCCTTCGCCGCGCCCGGCCGGCCGTCGGTGCCGCGCCAGCCGGCCAGCACGTCGACGAGCGCGTCGATCCGGGCGGCGTCGATCGACCCGTCCGGAGTGGTCAGCGAGGACGATCCCGCCTTCACGACGATCCGGCGCGCGCGCACGACCGCCTCACGCACGGCGAACCCCCCGACCCACCATCATCAGCGGCCCTCCAGGCGCAGGTCGGTGCCGCGACGGCCGAGGACGTTCTCGGAACCGGCCAGCACCTCGGGCTCCCAGTCGAAGACGATCGACTCGTCCTCGGAGCCGATGTACACCGTGGCGCCGGGCTCGGCGCCCGCCGCGGCCAGGCGCTCTTCGACCCCGAGCCGGGCGAGCCGGTCGGCGAGGTAGCCGACCGCCTCGTCGTTGGTGAAGTCGGTCTGCCGCAGCCAGCGCACCGGCTTCTCGCCGGTGACGAGGTAGGCGCCGTCGGGCATGGCGCGCACCTCGAAGTCGGCGCCGCCGACGGGCGCGGGCCGGATGACCAGCCGGGTGGGCTCCTCCACCGGCTGCGCGGCGCGGTGGGCGGCCACCATCTCGGCCATCGCGAAGCTCAGCTCGCGCAGGCCCTCGTGGGTGGCGGCGGACACCTCGAAGACCTTCAGCCCGCGCTTCTCGAACTCCGGGCGGACCAGGTCGGCCAGGTCGCGGGCGTCCGGCACGTCGACCTTGTTGAGCACGACCAGACGGAGGCGGTCCGACAGCGGCTCGTCGCCCAGGGCGTCGTACGCCGCGAGCTCCGCCTCGATCACCTCGAAGTCCGACAGCGGGTCGCGGCCCGGCTCGAGGGTCGCGCAGTCGACGACGTGGACGAGCGTGGAGGCCCGCTCGATGTGGCGCAGGAACTGCAGGCCCAGGCCCCGGCCCTGGCTGGCGCCCTCGATCAGGCCCGGCACGTCGGCGACCGTGTAGACGACCTCGCCGGCGCTGACCACGCCGAGGTTCGGGGTGAGGGTGGTGAACGGGTAGTCGGCGATCTTCGGTTTCGCCGCGGAGAGCGCCGCGATCAGCGAGGACTTGCCCGCGCTCGGGAACCCGACCAGCGCGACGTCCGCGACCGTCTTCAGCTCCAGCACGACGTCGAGCTCGTCGCCCGGCTCTCCGAGCAGGGCGAACCCGGGCGCCTTGCGCCGGGCGCTGGCCAGGGCGGCGTTGCCCAGCCCCCCGTGGCCGCCCTTGGCGATGACGAACCGGGTGCCGGACCCGACGAGGTCGGCCAGGACCTCGCCGTCACGGGTCTTGACGACCGTGCCGTTCGGGACGGGAAGAACGAGGTCCATGCCGTTCGCGCCGTTCTTGTGCGACCCCTGGCCCTGCTTGCCGCCGGTCGCCTTGCGGCTGGGCCGGTGGTGGTAGTCGAGGAGGCTGGCGGCGTTGGGATCGACCTCCAGGATGACGTCGCCGCCACGTCCGCCGTTGCCGCCGTCCGGCCCGCCGAGCGGCTTGAACTTCTCCCGGTGCACGGAGGCGCAGCCGTGTCCCCCGTTGCCGGCCTGGACGTGCAGGACGACCCGGTCGATGAACTGCGCCCCTGGCGGCCCGGCGTGACCGCGCCGCGCCGGCGCCTGTGGCATCTCGTCCGGCATGTCCTCACCCTTCATCCAGAAAAAAGACGAGGGCGGGCCGATCAACGGCCCGCCCTCGTCTGGAAAACCTGTCGCGTCGGCGGACCTACTCCGCCGGCGGAACGATGCTCACGGCGCGACGACCGCGGTAACGGCCGAACTCCACCGAACCCGCGACCAGCGCGAACAGCGTGTCGTCGCCGCCACGGCCCACACCCGGACCCGGGTGGAAGTGGGTGCCGCGCTGCCGGACGATGATCTCGCCGGCGTTCACGAGCTGGCCGCCGAAGCGCTTGACGCCGAGCCGCTGGGCGTTGGAGTCACGACCGTTACGGCTGGAGGACGCGCCCTTCTTGTGTGCCATGTCTGCGACCTACTTTCCGGCCTTGATACCGGTGACCTTGACCTGGGTGTACGGCTGACGGTGACCCATCCGCCGCTTGTACCCGGTCTTGTTCCGGTAGTGCATGATGTTGATCTTCGGGCCCTTGGTCGCACCAAGGATCTCGGCGGTGACCTCGTACTTGGCCACCTCGCCGGGCGCGCTGACGACGTTGTCGCCGTCAACGACGAGCACGGCCGGGAGCGTCACCGTCGAGCCGACCTCACCGGCCACCTTGTCGACGGTGAGCACATCGTCGACGGCCACCTTCTCCTGCCTGCCGCCGCAACGGACGATCGCGTACACCGCGGAACCTTTCCTTTGCGTGCCTCGGGCACGACTAATCGAACAAGCTCATTTCGGAAGCTGCTGCCCGCACCCACCGAAACCGGGGGCCTCAGGCGCGCTAACAACGGCGCGGGAAAGCGCCGGACACCTAGAATACCGGATTCCCCTACCGAAGGTCGAACCGGCGGGCACCCGGCCGTCCGGAGGGGACGGCCGGGAACCGCACGTCACTCCGCGGTGGCCTCGGACCGGGCCCGCGGAGAGCGCCGCGTGCGCCGGCGACGGCCGTTGCCCGAGGGCTCTGTGTCGGCGGTCTCCTGCCCGGCCTCCTCGGCCGTCTCGAGGGCCTCGGCGGGCCGTACGTCGTCGGCCGCCCCCTCGCCCGCCACCGGGCCGGACACGGCCTCCGCGGGCGCCTCGGCTCCCGCCGCCGTGACCTCGGGCTCGGCGCCGGCCTTCGTCTCGGCCTCGGCCGCGGCCTTGGCGGCGTCCGCACGGGCGGCGCGACGCTCGGCGCGCGCCAGCTTGTCCTCGACGGCCTTCTCGACCTCGCCCTTGCGCTTCTTGCGGCGACTGGGCGTCGCCGCCTTCTCCGCCTTCGGCTCGACCGGCGAGAGGGTGACGTGGATGCCCCGGCCGTTGCAGCAGTCGCACGGCTCGGAGAACGACTCCAGGAGCCCCCCGCCGACCCGCTTGCGGGTCATCTGGACGAGGCCGAGCGAGGTCACCTCGGCGACCTGGTGCTTGGTACGGTCCCGCGACAGGCACTCGAGCATCCGGCGCAGCACCAGCTCGCGGTTGCTCTCGAGCACCATGTCGATGAAGTCGACGACGATGATCCCGCCGATGTCGCGCAGCCGCAGCTGGTGCACGATCTCCTCGGCGGCCTCGAGGTTGTTGCGGGTGACCGTCTCCTCGAGGTTACCGCCCTGCCCGGTGAACTTGCCGGTGTTGACGTCGACGACGGTCATCGCCTCGGTCCGGTCGATCACCAGCGAGCCGCCGCTGGGCAGCCAGACCTTGCGGTCGAGCGCCTTGGCCATCTGCTCGTCGATCCGGTACGACGTGAAGACGTCCTCGTCGTCGGTCCACTTCTGCAGCCGGTCGGCCAGGTGCGGGGCGACGTAGCCGACATACTCCTGGACCATGTCCCACGCGTCGTCGCCCTGCACGACGAGCCTGGTGAAGTCCTCGTTGAAGATGTCGCGGACCACGCGGATGGTCAGGTCCGGCTCGCCGTACAGCATCGCCGGCGCGGACGCGGTCTTGGACTGGCGCTTGATGTTCTCCCACTGGGCGGACAGGCGGGAGACGTCGCGGGACAGCTCATCCTCGGTGGCGCCCTCCGCGGCGGTGCGCACGATCACACCGGCGTTCTCGGGCATGACCTTCTTGAGGATCTGCTTGAGCCGCGAGCGCTCCTTGTCGGGCAGCTTGCGGCTGATGCCGGTCATCGAGCCGTCCGGGACGTACACCAGGTACCGGCCGGGCAGCGAGATCTGGCTGGTCAGCCGGGCGCCCTTGTGCCCGACGGGGTCCTTCGTGACCTGCACCAGCACCGACTGGCCGGACTTCAGCGCCGACTCGATGCGGCGCGGCTGGCCCTCCAGGCCCGCGATGTCCCAGTTGACCTCGCCGGCGTACAGGACGGCGTTGCGCCCCTTGCCGATGTCGACGAACGCCGCCTCCATCGACGGCAGGACGTTCTGCACCTTCCCGAGGTAGACGTTGCCGATGTAGGACTGATGGCTGGACCGGTCGACATAGTGCTCGACCAGGACCTTGTCCTCCAGCACGCCGATCTGGGTGCGCTCGCCCTCCGAGCGGATCACCATGACGCGCTCGACCGACTCGCGCCGGGCCAGGAACTCCGACTCGGTCACGATCGGCGGGCGACGGCGGCCCTGCTCGCGGCCCTCGCGGCGGCGCTGCTTCTTGGCCTCCAGCCGGGTCGAGCCCTTGACGGCCTGCACCTCGTCCTCGACGACGCGCGGCTCACGGACGTGGACGACCGTGTTCGGCGGGTCGTCCGGCGAGATGTCCTCGCCGTCGGCCCCGGCGCTGCGCCGGCGCCGACGGCGCCGCCGGCGGGTGGAGCCGTCGGCGGCCTGCTCGTCGTCGGCCGCGTCCTGCTCCGACTCCTCCTCGGCCTGCCCCTGCTCGGCCTCGTCCTCGGTCCGGTCGGTCTCCTCGACCTCCTGGCCGTCACGCGCCTTGCCCCGGCCCCGGCCGCCACGACGGCGGCGCCGACGCCCGGAACGGTCCGAACCGTCCTCGTCCTCGCCCTGCTCGTCCTCCGGCTCCTCGGGGGCCGGCGGGGTCTCGACCTTCTCCTTGACGTCGGTCTTGGGCTTGGCCTTCGCCTCGGCCTTCGGCTGCGCCTCGGCCCGGGCCCGCGACCGCGGCGCCGCCTCCTCCTCGGGCAGCTGCGGCGGCTGGAAGACGACCATCGGCGGCTGGAACGCGGCCTCGGGAACGGCCGGCGGCGGCCCGGCGGACCTGGTCGCCGCCCCGGCCGGCTCCGACGCGGCGGCCGCGAACGGCTCCGGCGCGGACTGCGGCTCGGATGCGGGCTCCGGCTCGGGCGCGGTGGAGGTCTTGCGGGTCCGGCGGGTACGCGCGGGCTTGGCCGTGCTCGCGGCGCTCGGGGCCTCCTCGCCCTTCGCGCTCGCGGCGCCCTCGCCCTTGGCGCCGGCGCCGCCCTCGCTCCGCGCGCCGGTCGCCGCGTCGCTCTTCTCCGCCGGCGGCGAAGCGGCGGCCGTGGCCGGCTCCGCGGACACCGCCGAGGCGGGCCTGGTCACCGGCCGCGGGCTGGTCTCCTCGTCGAACTCCGGCGGAGGGCCCGCCGGGCGGCTCGCGCGCCGCGGGCGGGTGGTCTTCTTGGGCTGCTCGTCGGTTTCGATGTTGTTGTCCCCGGTGCCGCCGGTGGCGTCACCGTAATCCTTGTCAAGCATGCGGGCTGTCTCCCGTCAGGCTCCCGGGCGCGACCCGCGAAGGGTGCGCCGCACAGGAGCTCTCCGTTTGTCGTTGTCGCCGGCATGGCCCTGGCGGGTCGTGCCGACAAAGTCATCAGGGGTGCGCCCGGCCGTCCCCGAGAATCCATGCGTCGCACGGATCCGTTTACGACTGGGCGCCGACGGCGTCCGGCGCCGTGGCTCGTACGGCGTCCGCGCTCGCGGCGGCGTCATCGCCTGCCGGTGCGGTCTGCCGGTCGGAGGCCAGCGGGTCGGTGAGCTCACCGGTGGAATCGTCGAGTGGTCCCTGCGCCAGCCGCGTCACCATGGGCGGTGACGGCGGCGCGAGGTCGGCCACCTGACGAAGGCCGGTGAGGACGTCGTCCGGTCGAACAGCGGGCGTCGTGTGCCGAACAACCATTCGAAGTATGGCACAGTCGACATCCGTGTCCTGGGTGGCGCGCCGGTCGACCTCGCACGCGATTACCGCGGCGCGAGCGTCGAAACGCCGGCGTCCCTTCTTCGTGAGGCGCTCGACCTCGATCTCACCGGCCGCCATGAACGCATGGACGGCCGCGTCGGCGACGTCGGGGGCGACGCCGTCCAGGCGCACGAGCCACCGCGATGCCTCCAGGCGGTCCGCCAGAGCCCCGGCTCCCGCCTCGACGACCTCGACGACGTCGAGTCCGTCGGGCAGAACTGCGTCGAGGGCGGTACGCACCTGGTCTGGATCGCGATGGGTGGTGAGCCCGATCTCGAGATACTCCGCCTCACTGGCCACCCCGGTTGCCGCCGCACCCGTGTAGGAGATCTTCGGGTGCGGAGAGAATCCAGCGCTGAAGGCCACCGGGATCCCGGCGCGCCGTACGGCGCGTTCCACGGCCCGGGAGATGTCACGGTGGCTGGTGAACCGCATCCTGCCGCGCTTGGCGTACCGCACGCGCAGGCGTTGGGTCACGGGGGCCGGCGCCGGGCCCTCCGGCATGGGTGCCAGGGTTTCGGTCCTTCCTACTCGTGCCAATCCAAAAGTCTCTGTCCTCTAAGAGTACGGGGTCACGGGCGCCGCGTATCCAGCCCCAGCGCCCGGAAGACCGAACGAACGGCCGCTCCGGCGGGTTTCAGGACGTTGACGCGCACCCATCTGGCAGCTGTCAGCACGGTGACGCGCCATACCCAGGCGACGACGCGGAGGATCGGCAGCACGAACGTCCGCCAGATCCACCGTACGGGCCGTACGAGGAGGTGGAAGAGCACGATCCCGGCGAGGCGCCAGAAGTACGCGATGGCGCGCCCCAAGGCGGCCAACAGCGGCCAGACGGCGCGCCACAGCGCGGCGAGGCCGCGGCCGATCCAGTGCGCCGCGTACGCGAAGGGCACGAGGAGCATCGCCAGACACCAGACCAGGGCCCGTCCGACCGGCCGCAGGAGGTAGCGGTACACCAACCGGCCGAGCGGCACCAGGATCGTCTCGGCCACCCAGCGCAACGGGAGAATGACCAGCACGCGGAACAGCCACGCGACGGGCCGGATCACGACCTGGTACACGAGCCAGCCGATCGGCCGGAGGACGTACCTGCCGACGAGCCTCCCGATCAGGGCGACCAGCTCCCAGAGCAGCCGGATCGGCACCACGATGATCATGATGGGGACGGTGATGCAGCCTGGCGCTTCGTTCACGTCTGTACGACGCACGAGCGTTCGTTCTCGTTTCGTTCTGTCACACGCCGTTCGTTCCGTTACATGCTTTTCGTTCCGTCACACGCCGGCGTCGGTCGGTGGCGCGGTCGTACGGCGGACGACGAGCTCGGTCGGCATGAGCACGCAGGGGGCGGGCTCACGGGCGGGTTCGAGGAGCAGCCGCCCCGCCGTGGTGCCCTTCTCGGTGATCGGCTGGCGTACGGTGGTCAGCCCGGCCGGGGCGGCGGCGGGCACGTCGTCGAAGCCGACGACCGACAGCTCCCCGGGAACCTCGATCCCCAAATGCGCCGCGACGTCCAGGACCGCGAACGCCACCTCGTCCGTCGGCGCCAGGATCGCGGTCGGCCGGGGGCTCCGGTCGAGGATCCGGAAGGCGGCCTGCCGGGCGAGCTCCCGGTCGTTCGCCGTCCGGTCGAGGACGACGTCCTTCCACTCCAGCCCCGCCCCCACGCAGGCGTCGTGGTAGCCGGCGAGCCGGGCACGCCCCGCCCCGAACCGCAGGTCCCCCGGACGGTCCAGGTCCAGCCAGTCGCGGTCGGTCCTGCCCGGAGCGGGCTGCACGCCCAGCACGGCGACGCGCCGGTGCCCGAGCCCGAGGACGTGCTCGGCGGCGGCGCGCGCGGCGGCCCGGTCCTCGATCCCCACGAACGGCACGCCCTCGACGTACGGATAGTCGACGGTGACGACGGGCAGGCGGCGGCGCAGCACCGTCTCGACGAGCGGGTGCCCCTCGGGGGAGAACAGGCAGAAGCCGTCCACCACGGCGTCCGCGATCACCTCCTCGGCGACGTCCGGGGACGGCCAGCCGATGAGGTGAAGGCCGGTGCCGGACTGCTCGGCCACCGCGGCCAGGCCGCGCAGGAAGCCGACCGCGTAGGAGTCGGCGAAGGCGTACGACAGCTCCTCGGTGAAGATCACGCCGATCACGCCGGCCCGGCCCCGCCGGAGCGTACGGGCCGCCGGGTGCGGGCCGGGGTAGCCGAGCTCTCCCGCCACCTCGAGGATCCGCCGGCGCAGCTCCTCGTTGAGCTGGTCGGGCCGGGAGAAGGCGTTGGACACGGTCGTACGTGAGACGCCGACCCGATCGGCGATCGTCTGCAGTGTGACGCGTTGCACGAGACGTCACCTTAGTTCTGAATTGATTAAGAAGAGGACACGACGTACTCTTGAGGAGGTAACTGAATCGATAAAGATGTCTCGGAAGGAGACAGCATGACTCCGCTGCAGGTCGTCACGTTCATCGCGGCGCACGACACGATGCGCGCCGAGGCGCGCTCGGCGCTGCCCGACGCCCCCAAGATCCCCTACGTGCCCGACGAGCCCCGCACGCCGGTCGTCCGCACCGCCCTCGCCGGGCTGCTCCGCCGCACGGCCGACCGCGTCGACCCCCGCCTGGAGCCGTCGGTGGGATGACGGTGACCATCGAGCGCGTTCCGCCGGCCACGGCGGACGCCGACCCCGCGCGATCCGGCGGGCCCTCTCGGGCCCGCCGGATCTTTTTTGGTCGTGGCGCACTCGAGTCGCCGTCTGGACCCGACAGGCGCCCGCGCCTCCGCGACGACCAGGAGTAGGGTGACGTCCGTAAGCGTACGATGTACTCCTACGCGAGGGGATGTCATGGGCTTCACCACCGACGGCGACGTCATCGAGTTTTTGACCGACTACATCACCGACCTGGGCCTGTCCGACCGGGACCCCGGTGAGATCCTCGACCGTTACTTCGTGCCCGAGTTCGAGTACGTCACCGAGGATTCGGTGCTCGACCGGCAGCGGATGATCGACCACGCGCGCCCGGCGCGCAGGAACGTCGGCGGGGCCGAGACGCCGTCGCTCGAGGTCGACGTTCACGACGCCCTCGTCTCCGGCGACCGGATCGCCGCCCGGTACACCCTGCGGACGGCACTGCGCCGGGGAAAGACCTTCGAGGCGGAGATCTTCTTGTTCGGCAGGCTGGCGCCCGACGGGCGCATCCGCCGGATCGAGCAGACCACCAGACCCCGGGCCGCCGAATCCTGAACGACGCCCGGACGCGCTCGCGGTCTCAGACGACCGTCAGGGGAAGGAGCTTCTTGCCGGTCGGGCCGATCTGGATCTCGGTGTCCATGGTCGGGCAGACGCCGCAGTCGTAGCACGGCGTCCAGCGGCAGTCCTCGACCTCGGTCTCGTCGAGCGCGTCCTGCCAGTCCTGCCACAGCCACTCGCGGTCGAGACCGGCGTCGAGGTGGTCCCAGGGCAGCACCTCGACCTCGTCGCGCTCCCGGACGGTGTACCAGTCGAGGTCGACCGCGTCGTCGGCGAGCGCCTTGTCCGCGCAGGCCATCCAGCGCTCGTACGAGAAGTGCTCACTCCACCCGTCGAACCGGCCGCCGTCCTCCCAGACCGCCTGGATGATCTTTCCGACGCGGCGGTCACCGCGGGACAGCAGCCCCTCGATGATCGACGGCTGGCCGTCGTGGTAGCGCAGGCCGATGGCGCGGCCGTACTCCTTGTCGCGCCGCAGCGCGTCCTTCAGCGCCCGCAGGCGCCGGTCGACGGTCTCGTGGTCGCACTGGGCCGCCCACTGGAACGGCGTGTGCGGCTTGGGCACGAACCCGCCGATGGAGACGGTGCAGCGGATGTCGCGGCGGCCGGTGGCCTTCCGGCCCGCCTGGATGACGCGCTTGGCCATGTCGGCGATCGCGAGGACGTCCTCGTCCTCCTCGGTGGGCAGCCCGCACATGAAGTAGAGCTTGACCTGCCGCCAGCCGTTCTCGTACGCCGTCGTGACGGTGCGGATCAGGTCGTCCTCGCTGACCATCTTGTTGATGACCTTGCGCATCCGCTCCGACCCGCCCTCCGGGGCGAACGTCAGCCCGGACCGGCGCCCGTTGCGGGAGAACTCGTTGGCGAGGGTGATGTTGAAGGCGTCGACGCGGGTCGACGGCAGCGACAGCGACGTGTTGGTGCCCTCGTACCGGTCGCCGAGGCCCTTGGCGATGTCGGCGATCTCGGAGTGGTCGGCGCTGGACAGGCTCAGCAGGCCGACCTCCTGGAAGCCGGACTCCTTCAGCCCGGTGTCGACCATCGCGCCGATCGTCGTGATGGACCGCTCGCGCACCGGACGGGTGATCATGCCCGCCTGGCAGAACCGGCAGCCGCGCGTGCAGCCACGGAAGATCTCGACGCTGTACCGCTCGTGCACGGTCTCGGCCAGCGGAACGAGGGGCTTCTTCGGGTACGGCCACTGGTCGAGGTCCATGACCGTGTGCTTGGCGACCCGCCACGGCACGCCAGGACGGTTGGGCGCGACGCGCTGGATCCGGCCGTCCGGCAGGTAGCCGACGTCGTAGAACTTCGGGACGTAGACGCCGCCGGACTTCGCCAGCCGCATCAGCAGCTCGTCCCGGCCGCCGGGCCGCCCCTCGGCCTTCCACTCGCGGATCACCTCGGTGACCGCCAGGACGATCTCCTCGCCGTCGCCCAGCACGGCGGCGTCGAGGAAGTCGGCGATCGGCTCCGGGTTGAACGCCGCGTGCCCGCCGGCCATCACGATCGGGTGCTCGTCGGACCGCTCCGTCGCGCGCAGCGGGATGCCGGCCAGGTCCAGGGCGGTGAGCATGTTGGTGTACCCGAGCTCCGTGGAGAAGCTCACTCCGAGCACGTCGAACGCGCCGACCGGCCGGTGCGCGTCCACGGTGAACTGCGGGACGCCGTGCTCGCGCATCAGCGCCTCGAGATCCGGCCACACGCTGTAGGTGCGCTCGGCCAGCACCCCATCGCGCTCGTTCAGCACCTCGTAAAGAATCTGCACGCCCTGGTTGGGCTGGCCCACCTCGTACGCGTCCGGGTACATCAGCGCCCAGCGCACGTCGCAGGAGTCCCAGTCCTTGACGGAGGAGTTCAGCTCCCCGCCGACGTACTGAATCGGCTTTTGCACCTTGGGGAGCAGCGGCTCCAACCGGGTGAACAGCGACTCGACGGCCATGACGGAACGCCTCCGAAAACGAATATGGGATTCCCCCCACCCTACCGGCGCGAGCCCCTCCGACAGACCGCCCGCCCGCCGCTCAGTCGTACGGGTTGTGGCGGAGGTGGACGGTCTGGAGGAGGCCTAGGGCGACGAAGTTGGCGAAGGAGGCCGAGCCGCCGTACGACACGAAGGGCAGGGGCAGGCCGGTGATCGGCATGATGCCGACGGTCATGCCGATGTTCTCGAACGTCTGGAACGCCAGCCAGCACACGACGCCGGTCGCCACCAGCCCGCCGAACACGTCGGCGGCCTCGCGGGCGATGCGCAGTCCGCGCCACAGCACGACGCCCAGCAGCGCGATGATCAGCGCCGCGCCGACGAACCCGAGCTCCTCCCCCGCGACGGTGAAGATGAAGTCGGTGTGCTGCTCGGGGACGAAGTGGCCGTTGGTCTGCTCGCCGTGGAACAGGCCGTTGCCGAAGACGCCGCCGGAGCCGACGGCGATGCGGGCCTGCTGGGCGTTGTACCCGGCGCCCTGCGGGTCGGCCGACGGGTCGGCGAAGGCGGTGAACCGGTGGACCTGGTAGGGCTTGAGCAGATGCAGCGACCAGACCGTCAGCGCGAGTGACATCGCGGCCCCGACCAGCCCGCCGACCCAACGTTTCGGCGCGCCGGACATCGCCAGCACACCGATGATCACGGTGGCGAACACCAGGGTGGTGCCGAGGTCCGGCTGGAGCATCACCAGCCCGGCGGGCAGCGCGGCCAGCGCCAGGGCGAGCAGGATGTCGCGCCGGCCCGGCCCGATCTCTCCGTCGCGCGGCTCGCCCAGGATCATCGCCAGCAGCACGACCATGCCGACCTTGGCGAACTCCGACGGCTGGATCTGGAACCCGCCGCCGACCACGATCCACGAGTGCGAGCCGTTCACGGTGGCGCCGACCGGCGTGAGGACGACGGCCAGGCCGAGGCAGGCCGCGCCGTAGACGATCGGCGCGTACGCGCGCAGCAGCCGGTAGTCCAGGGCCGTCGTCACCCCGCCGAGGGCCAGCCCGATCGCCAGGTTGAGGAGGTGCTTCTTCAGGAAGGCCTCGGAGCCGTCGGCGCGGGTCGCGGAGTACACGAGGAGCGCGCCGATGACGGACAGCGCGAGCACGGCGAGGAGGAGGACCCAGTCGAGTCGCCGCGCGGGTGAGGCCAGCAGCCGGGCGGGCAGGGAGCGCCGCCGGCCGAGCGCTCCGCCGTACTCACTGATCATGTCGCCATCCGGTCATCGTGGTCTTCGCCGGCGTGTCTCGGTCGCGGGCTGCTTGTCCGCCGAGGTCACGGCGAATCCGGGCGGGGCGTTCACCGTGCCGTCGGGCGCGAGGGTCGGCAGCCGGTCCGGGACGTTGCCGTCGGGCAGCGCCGCGGGCTTGCCGGTGAGGCCGTACATGCCCTCCCAGATCTGGCGGACCGCCGGCGCCGCCGTGGTGGCGCCGGTGCCCGCCTGGGTGACCATGGCGACGACGACGTAGCGCGGCTTGTTCGCCGGGGCGAAGGACGCGAACCACGACGTGTCCTTCTTGCCGTACACCTCGGCGGTGCCGGTCTTGCCGGCGACGGCCAGCCTGTCGAAGGGGAAACCGCCGAAGGCGCCGGCGGCCGTGCCCTGCTTCGGCACGTCCGCGAGCGCGCTCCTGATGAAGGCGAGCACCTTGGACGGCACGGGCAGGTGGCCCGTCTTCACCGGGTCGATGCGGCGGGCCACCGACCCGTCCGGGGCGATGACCGCCTTGCCGACCCGCGGGCTCCACAGCGTGCCGCCGTTGGCGAGCGCGGCGTACGCGCGGGCCAGTTGCAGCGGAGTGACGAGCACGTCGCCCTGGCCGACCGAGAAGTTGGCGGCGTCACCGGCGCGGAAGACGTATCCGTCGACGCAGTTCTCCGAGGAGATCGCCTTGAGGTACGCCGCGCGGGCCGGGTCGGACTTGGCGATCTCCGGGTAGCCGGTCTTGGCCCGTTTGCAGTCCGTCTTCTTGGTGTCGTTCCAGTAGGAGAGCTTCCAGCCGCGGTCCGGGATCCGGCCGGGCGCCTCCCCGGGCAGGTCGATGCCGGTGCGCTTGCCGAAGCCGTACGCCCTGGCCATCTTCTCCATCGGGTCCTTGGGGCTCTTCACCGGATGCATGCCGCCGTCGCGCAGCCATTCCTCGTACGCGAACTTGTAGAAGATCGTGTCGCAGGACATGACCAGGGCCCGGTGCAGGTCGATGTCGCCGCCCGACTCGCCCTCGAAGTTGCTGAACGCCCGGGCCCCGACCATGTACGACGACGGGCAGGGGTAGATGCCGTGCAGGGAGTACCCGTCCTTGACGGCCGCCGGCAGCGAGGAGATCTTGAACGTCGATCCGGGGGCGAACTGACCGTCCGTCGCCCGGGAGATCAGCGGCTCGCCGTGCTGCTTGCTGAGCAGCGCGTCGTACTCGTCCTGGGAGATGCCGCCGGTCCACACGGACGGGTCGTAGGTCGGGAAGCTGGCGAGCGCGATGATCCGCCCGGTGCGGACGTCCATGACCACGCTCGCGGCCGAGTCGGCCGGGGTGCCGCGGTGGCGGGCGTCCTTCATGGCCTGGCCGAGCGCCTTCTCGACGATCCCCTGCACCCTGGCGTCGATGCTGGTGACGAGGGTGCCGCCGCCGACCGGCGGCTGTTCGGAGGCCGTCCCGGTCACGCGGCCGCGGTTGTCGACGAGGAGCCGCCGGTCGCCTGGGACGCCGCGCAGGTCGCTGTCGTAGATGGCCTCCAGCCCGTCGCGGCCGATCAGGTCGACCCCGCTGAACCCGGTGACCTTCAGGCCCTTGCGGCTGTTCAGCTCCTCCTGGGTGATCGGCTGGAGGTAGCCGAGCGCCTGCGCGGCGGTGGCCCCCTCGGTGCGCGGGTAGTCGCGCACCGGTTCGAGCTGGGCGGTCACGCCGGGGAAGTCCTCCTGGCGCTCCATGATCTGCAGGGCCTTGCGGGAGTCGACGCGGTCGTCGATGGGGATCGGCTGGTACGGCGAGCCCGGCCAGCAGGGCCGCTTGATCCCCGGGCCGCACAGCCGGACCTTCAGGGCGACCTGGTCGTACGGGGTGCCGAGCAGAGCCGCCAGGCGCTGCAGCACCGCCTTGCCGCCGTCGCGCTGGCGCATCAGCGCCGTCCGGTCGACCGAGACGACCAGGGCGGTCCGGTTCCGTACGAGCGGCCGCCCGACGTCGTCGAGGATCTGGCCCCGGACGGCGGGCACCACGATGTCGCGGATCCGGTTGTCGGCGGCGACCTTCTTGTAGTGCGCGCCGTTCATGACCTGCAGGTACCACAGCCGCCCGCCGAGCGACAGCAGCAGCGACATGACGAGCACGTGCAGGACGACGAGCCGCACGTGCGAGCGCGGACCCACGATCCCCTCCTCCGTCTAGCGCGCCCGATAGAACCCGGGAACCGCGTCGAGTCCCCCCGGGTCGTGCTGGCGTTCGGCCCGCCGGGTCAGCCGCAGCACGGCCCAGACCACGAACGGGCTGGCGATCACGTCGTAGAGCACCTGGATCGGCAGTTGGTGGGACACCACCGGCCAGCGCGTGCGGGGGTCGCCGAGCAGCATGCCGACCATCGCGTACAGCACCGACCCGGCGAGCGCGCCGGCGGCCACCGCGACGAACGGCAGCACGGGCGAGCGCTCGAGCTCGTCGGCGGCCAGCCCGCAGACGTAACCGATCAGGCAGTACACGAAGGCGTAGCGTCCGATGGTGTGGTCGGCGGGCGGCACGATGTCGCTGGCCAGCCCGGCGAAGAACCCGGTGACCAGGCCGGTCATCGAGCCGTTGACCAGTGCCAGCGCCACCACGGCCAGGAGCACGAGGTTGGGGCTGACCGAGCCGGGCAGCGGCAGCCGGTTGACGACCGTCACCTGCAGCAGGAGCGCGGCGGTGACGGCGATCGCGGCCAGGACGTTGCGTGACATGGTTCAGTCTCCCGACGCGTGCGGCGTGCGCGGCCTGCGCGGTCTGCGCTGCCTCGGTTCTTCGGTGGACGTCAGCGTGCTGCGCGATCTCGGTGCCTCGGTCGACGTGGCCGACCTGCGCGCTCTGGACGGTCCGGCGGATGCGGACTCCTCCGCGCTCGGCATCGCCTGCGGGGGCGAGGACTCGCGTCGCGGCGCGGTCGAGGCGGCCGGTCCCGGGTTGGACGGGGACGGGGACGGACTGGGCGGCGGCTTGGGCGGGGCCGGGGGCAGGACGGCGTCGCGCGGGTTCTTCTTCGGCGGCGCCACGACCACGCCCACGACGTCGAGGCCGGTGAAGTGCGTGAACGGGCGGACGACGGCGGTCCGGGTCAGCGATCCCGGCGTCCGCTCGATGCGGATGACGGTGCCGATCGGGACCCCCGGGACGTACGGCCGGTTGCCCTGCGAGCCGAACGAGACGATGCGCTGGCCCGGTTTGATCTCCACGGTGGAGTCCAGGAGCTCGAAGGTGAGCGGGGAGCCGCTGCGCCGGCCGGTCCCGCGCACGACGCCGATCTCCCCCGAGCCCTCGAGCCGCCCGCCGACCGAGGAGGCCGCGTCGGTGGCCAGCAGCACCGTCGAGGTGGTCGGCCCGACGCGGGTGATCCGTCCGACGAGGCCGTCACCGGTGATCACCGTCATGTCGGCACGGACGCCGTCCCCGCTGCCGGCGTCGATGGTGACGGTCTCCTCGACGCCCTCTCCGGCCGAGATGACCTGCGCGGCGACGATCCGGTAGCCGCCGAGACCGGCGGTGCCGAGCAACTGGTGGAGCTGCTCGGCACGGCTCTTGTCGATCTGCGTGGCGCGCAGTTGCTGGCGCAGCCGCTGGTTCTCGCGTTCGAGCCGGTTGATGCGCCGGTGGGCGTCCGGGCTGCCGATGATCGTGTCCAGCGCGTGCCCGACCGGCGTGATGACGGCCGCCGACGCGTCCTCGATCGGCCCGAAGATCGCCTCACCGAAGGAACGCAGCCCGCGCAGCGGTGAGTCTTCGCCCCCGCGGTAGTCGACGGTGATCATGGCCAGAGAGATCAGCAGCAGGATCCCGAGGACGGCGCGCGTTCGCCGGGTGTCGTTCACCGGCCGGTTCCCTAACGTCGTGGTTCGGGCACAAGGACCTGGCGCAGCGCCTCGAAGTCCTCGACACACTTACCGGAGCCGAGGACGACCGAGTCGAGCGGGTTGTCGACCATGTGGATCGGCATGCCGGTCTCTTCCCGGAGCCGTTCGTCGATGTTCTTCAGCAGGGCGCCCCCGCCGGTGAGCGCGATGCCGCGGTCCATGATGTCGCCGGACAGCTCGGGCGGGCACTTGTCGAGCGTGGTCTTGACCGCGTCGACGACCGAGTTGACCGGCTCCTCGATGGCGCGGCGGATCTCCTCGGCGGAGATGACGATCGTCTTCGGCAGGCCGCTGACGAGGTCGCGGCCGCGGATCTCGGCGTGCGGCTCGTCGTCGAACGGGTACGCCGACCCGATCGCCATCTTGATCTCCTCCGCGGTGCGCTCCCCGAGCATCAGGGAGTACTCCTTCTTCGCGTAGGAGATGATCGCCTGGTCGAGCTCGTCGCCGCCCACCCGGATCGACTGGCTCGTCACGATGCCGCCGAGCGAGATGATCGCGACCTCGGTGGTGCCGCCCCCGATGTCGACGACCATGTTGCCCGTCGGCTCGTGCACGGGCAGGCCGGCGCCGATCGCGGCGGCCATGGGCTCCTCGATGATGTACACCCGCCGGGCGCCGGCCTGGTAGCCGGCCTCCTTCACGGCGCGCTGCTCGACGCCCGTGATCCCGCTGGGCACGGCCACGACGATCCGCGGCTTGGCGAAATGTCGGCGTTTATGGACCTTCTGGATGAAGTACCGCAGCATGCGTTCAGTGACGTCGAAGTCAGCGATCACGCCGTCCTTGAGCGGACGGACCGCGACGATGTTGCCCGGGGTACGGCCGATCATCCGCTTGGCCTCGATGCCCACCGCCACGATCTTGCCCGTGTTGGTGTTGATCGCGACGACCGACGGCTCGTTCAGAACGATGCCCCGACCGCGCACATAGACCAAGGTGTTCGCCGTGCCCAGATCGACTGCCATGTCACGGCCCAGGAACGACAGCTTGTTACCCATGAAGAAAGGGAGCCCTTCCGGATTGGCGGGCGTGCGGAACGCATTCTCATGGTAACGCGAGAGATCCAGGTTGACGCAGACCCGATCCCGCGCGTCGTGCTCCGGGTCAGGTCCGTACCGGGCGTCGGGCCTGGGAAAACAAACGCGCGGGCCGTAGGTACCCGGCCCGCGCGGTTATGCGACCAATGTTCAGAAAAGGTCGGGGAAGAACAGCTTGATCTCGCGCTCGGCGGACGCGGGCGAGTCGGAGCCGTGCACGACGTTCTCCTGGATCTCCAACGCGTGGTCCCCGCGGATCGTTCCGGGCGCGGCGACGACCGGGTCGGTGGCGCCGGCCAGGGCGCGGAACGCCTCGATCGCGCGCGGCCCCTCGACCACGATCGCGACGAGCGGACCGCCCGTGATGAACTCCACCAGCGAGCCGAAGAACGGCTTCTCCCGGTGCTCCTCGTAGTGCGTCTCGGCGACCTCGCGCTCCAGCGTACGGAGCTCCAGGGCGGCGAGCTTGAGGCCCTTGCGCTCGATGCGCGCGATGACGTCCCCGACGAGGCCGCGGCGCACGCCGTCGGGCTTGACGAGGACAAGAGTGCGTTCGGACACGGGTGATTCTCCTTGGTCTACCGGGTGCGATCTTCAGCGTGGGCCACGGCCCGCCCGTCGCGGCGGGAGGCCACCGGCCGGCCGAGGCCCTGGCCGTATCCGCGCAGGTCGCCACGGCCGGGCTGCCGCATATCGGTGCGATCTTACCCGGCCGGCAGCGCCGCTCCGTCCGAGTCCGCGGGGCCGGCCGGGGAGCGTCCCGCGCGGGTCCGGCTCACCCACGCGGTCACGGCCGCCAGGACCACCACGATGACGCCCGCCGCCACGAGCCACAGCCGGTACGCCGCGGTCAGGGCGTACAGCGCCGCCATCGGACCGCCGCCCGCCCGGGTGACGGCGCCGACCTTCGCGATCTGCAGGGGCCCGACGACGAGGTGGCCGCCGAGCACCGCCGGGAAGCACAGCGACAGGCCGAACAGGGCCGGGCCCGCCTCGGTGTGGCGCAGCGCGGCCCCGACCGCCAGGCCCGTTCCCGCGCCGAGCGCGCACAGCGCGGTCAGCAGCGTCCACAGGCTCGCCGCCGCCCCCATGGTCAGCAGGAGAAAGATCGCGACGATGCCCAGGCCGTACCCGCACAACACCGCGCCGCGGCCCGCGCCCCGGCCGAGCGAACCCGCCAGGAGGGCGGCGGCCAGCGCCCCCGCCGCGCCCGCCAGGAAAGCCGTCAGCGGCACGGCCCGGCCGCCGACCAGCCCGGCGAGCGGCCCGGTCACCGGCATGGTCAGCAGGCCTGCGGCCAGCATGACGACGGCGTACCCGAGCGGGCTGCCGGTGGTCGCGTCGCGGGAGCCGACCACGGCGAGCCCGAGCAGCCCGGCGATCCCGCAGGCCGCCAGCAGCAACTGCGCCCCCGGCGACCAGTCGTACGTCGTGACCACCGCCAGGAACGCGAACCCGGCCGCGGGCACGACCGGCAGCAGCAGTTGCACACGCTCCGCGCGCGAGGCGGGCGGCGGGACGGCGCGGGCGTCCGAACCCTTCCTCAGCAGCCCGAGCAGGGCGGTGCCGACCAGGGCGATCGCGCTCAGCCACCAGTACGGGCGCAGGATCGCCCGCCACTCCACCCCGTCGGGGTCCGAGCCGGCCGTCGCGGCCAGCGCGAGCGGCGTGGCCAGCAGGAGCGCCGCGACGAGGACGCCGGCCCAGACGGAGGACGCCGTGCGGCGGCGCCGCTGCTCCCGGGCCAGCGCCAGGGTGGCCGGTAAGACGACTCCGCCACCGGCGCCCTCGGCCAGCCGTACGGCGGCGACCTCCGGGACGGACGTCGCGTGCACCGAGAACGCCTGGGCGCCGAGCAGGACGGCGAGCCCCGCGAACAGCACGAGCCAGGCGGGCACGCGGCGGACCAGCGCGGCCGCGGGCGGGGTCGCGAGAAGGAGGGCGGGCAGCGCCAGGCCGCAGGCACGGACCAGCCCGGCCGCCTGGCCGTCGGACAGGCCGAGGTCGCGGAGCGCCTGCGGCATCACGTACGACGCCGTGTCGGGCAGCACGACGACCGCCGCGGGGACCGCCGTGACGACGACGGTCAGCAGCACGGCGAATCCGGCGGCGTCCCGTCTTCCGGGGGGCGCGGACATCTTTCCGGGGGGCGTGGACATCCGGAATCTCCTCAGGAGATCATCGGTCCCGCCCGCCAAAGGAGCGCTTTACGCCAATTGTCGACTTTTTGGCATTTGTAAAGATTAGCGATACGGGACGATTGGAAAGGCCACCCGCGAGATTAGCGCGGTTGTGCGCCTTCCACCCGGCGACCGACCCAAATCGACGCCGCCCAGAGCGCGCCGAATATGACACCGAGGAAAAACATCACCGGAACCACGAATCCCGTCGCAATGACCAGAATCTGGAGCACACTGCCCGCGACGTAGGCCCAGCGGTACCGCAGCAGCCCGGCGATCAGCAGTCCCGCGAGGGCCAGGGCGCCTCCCACGATCCCGGCCCTCGTCGCGTCCGTGTGCGCGACCGAGATCGCCACGGGGATCGCCAGCAAGGTCACCACCGCCTGCAGCGTGAGCATGACGGCGCACAGTCTCCTCACCGGCCGGCCCCCTTCTTCCCCGCACCCGTACGGCGGGTCACTCGCCCACCCGCAGCAGCACGCGGGCGTCGCCCGCCGTCGTGACCGACCCGGTGATCAGCACACCGGCGCCCGCGAACTCCCCGGACTCGTCGGCCAGCGTGATGGCCTGGTCGATCGCGTCGTCCAGCCGGGACACCAGGCGCACCCGATCCTCGCCGAAGACGTCCTGCGCCAGGTCCGCCAGCTCCTGGGCCGGCATCGACCGGGCGGAGGAGTTGCGGGTGACGATGACCTCCTCCAGCACCGGCTCGAGCTCCTCGAGCAGGCCGGCCACGTCCTTGTCGGCCATCACCGCCAGCACGCCGACCAACCGGGTGAACCCGAACTCCTCCGTCAGAGCCTCGACGGTGGCCGCCATACCGGCCGGGTTGTGCGCGGCGTCGACCAGCACGGTCGGTCCCGTCCGTACGACCTCCAGCCGTCCTGGCGACGTCGCGTTGACGAACGCCTGGCGCACGAGCTCGGGGTCGAGCTGGTCGCTGTCGGTCTCCGACTCACCGGTCGCGCGACCCCGCGCGAACGCCTCCACCGCGGCCAGCGCGCACGCCGCGTTGCCCGCCTGGTGCGCGCCGAAGAACGGCAGGAACACCTCGTCGTACACGCCGTGCAGTCCCTGCAGCCGCACGAGCTGCCCGCCCACCGCCATCTCGCGGCCCAGGACGCCGAACTCCAGCCCCTCTCGGGCGACGGTCGCCCCGACCTCGGTGGCGCGCCGCACCAGCACCTGCGCCGCCTCGACCGGCTGCTGGGCGAGCACGGCGATCGAGTCGGGCTTGATGATCCCGGCCTTCTCCGTCGCGATCTCCTCCACCGTGGACCCGAGCCAGCGGGTGTGATCGAGACCGATCGGCGTGATCACCGCCACCGTCCCATCGGCGATGTTGGTCGCGTCCCAGGTGCCGCCCATGCCCACCTCGACGACGGCGACGTCGACCGGCGCGTCGGCGAACGCGGCGAACGCCATCGCGGTCAGCGTCTCGAAGAACGACACCTTCACGTCGTGCTTGGCGTCGGTCAGCTCGATGAACGGCAGGACGTCCGCGTACAGGTCGGCGAACCGCTCCTCGCTCACCGGCGCCCCGTCGATCGCGATCCGCTCGCGCATCGAGTGCAGCTCGGGACTGGTGTAGAGGCCGACCCGCAGCCCCCGCTCCCGCAACAGCGTCTCGATCATCCGGGCCGTGCTGGACTTGCCGTTCGTCCCGGTGACGTGGATGACGGGGTACGCCCGCTGCGGCGACCCGAGAACGTCCGCCAGATCACGCATCCGGTCCAACGTGGGATCGATGTCCCATTCGACCCCCCGGGCTTTGATGCCCTTGACGGCCTCCTCATACCTGGTCGCACTCACCCCAGCAGCCTACTAACGCGCCGCCCTTGAGTCAGACCGGCATGATCCCCGACCCCGTCCACGTGAGCCCGCCGACAGCCGGCCGCCTTCATCACCGGTATGCGGGGTCACGAGCCGGCGTCCTGTCACCGGTGGTGTGGCCGGCGTTGAAACGGCCGCAGGCCTCGGCGAAGCCGCTGGAATCAGGCCCGCTGTCGGGACGATTCACCCGGCAGAGCGGGCTTTCACCGAGCGTTGCCGCCCGCCGGGCGACGCGGTGGCGCCATCGGCCTTCCGAGCCGACCCATGATCAGGCCTCGGCCGACCACCTCCGCTCGTCGCTATGGTCGGAGGGTGACCGATGGGAGCGACGCGTTCTTCGCGGAGTGGGACCGGCGCGGCCCCAGTGCCAGGCGGAGCGTCGAGCGCGCGGGCCTTCTCGTCCGCGCGCTGGACGCCGGCACCGCCGGGACGCCGGTGCTGACCGTGGTCGGTTCGAAGGGCAAGGGCACGGCCGCCACTTACGCCTCCGCCGCCCTCGCCGCGGCCGGGTACCGCGTCGTCACGGTCACCAGCCCGGCCCTGCGCCGGGAGCGCGAACGCATCCGCGTCGACGGCGCCGCGATCTCCGACACCGACCTGGCCCGGCTCGGCGAGCGCATCCGCGACGCGACCCGGCGCCTGCCCGAACGGCGGAGCGGCGCGGGCTACCTGTCGCCGAGCGGCCTGTTCACGATCGCGGGTGTGCTGCACGCGCGAGCCGTCGGCGCCGACGTCATCGTCCTCGAGGCCGGCATGGGCGGCGTCTCCGACGAGGTCAGCCTGTTCGCCCCGGACGTCGTCGCCATGACCGAGGTCTTCGCCGAGCACGTCGGCGTCCTCGGCGACTCCCCTGCCGAGATCGCGGCGAACAAGGCGGGTGTCACGGCCGCGACCACCTCCGCCGTCGTCTCCCTCCCCCAGAGCCCGCCCGTCACCGAGGCGATCGCGACGACCGTCGCCGCCCGCACCCACGACCGGGTGAAACCGGAGGTGATCGGCCCGAGCGGCCTGCCCGAGGCCGTCCTGCCGGCCGCGTACGGGCGGCGGAACGCGGAGCTCGGCTGCGCCGCCGCCGAGCGCCTGCTCGACGCGGTGGGACGCCCGCAGCCGTCGCCCGACCGGCTGCACCGCGTGCTGTCCTCCGTACGGCTCCCCGGCCGCCTGTCCTGGCACCGGCTGCCCGGCACGACGATCCTGATCGATTCGGCGATCGACCGGTCGGGCGCCGCCACGGCGCTGGCCGAGGCGTACGCACGCTGGGGCGGCGTCGACCACGTCCTCGTCTGCCTGCCCGACCACAAGGACGTCGCCGGCGTCATCGCCGAGCTGGCCGACCTCCCCGTGACCTACGTACGGCTGCCGGAATACCGGCACCTGCGATTCACCCACCCGCTGCCGCCCCATTGGACGGTCATGGACGACACGCAGCTGACCCGAGAGCGCCTCGCCTCCCTGGGCGAGCGGATCGTGGGCCTGGGAACGGTCTACTTCACCGCCCGCCTGCTCGACCTCCTGAACGCCGAGACGGAGCACCTCTTCGAGGCCTGACCACAGACTCCTGGCCAACGGTGCGCCCAGAGCACAGCGATCGCCAGGGGGGATCAGACGACAGGAGAGGCGTAACTCCCGACCAGCGGGCGACGAGCCTGATCCCTGGCGATCGCAGCCGATA
This sequence comes from Actinoallomurus liliacearum, assembly GCF_039542035.1. Taxonomy (NCBI): domain Bacteria; kingdom Bacillati; phylum Actinomycetota; class Actinomycetes; order Streptosporangiales; family Thermomonosporaceae; genus Actinoallomurus; species Actinoallomurus liliacearum. The sequence goes on along the minus strand of NZ_BAABHJ010000006.1, from coordinate 12,165 downwards.
GAACGCAGCGATCGCCAGGGATCAGGCTGGAATCACTCAGAGCTCGAACCAGTACATGCCGCCACGACCGGTCGGCGTGTAGCCGCTTCGGACGGCGAGTTCCGCGATCAGGAACAGGCCCCGGCTGCCCTCGGAGAACTGGTCGGCCAAGCGTGGGGTTGGAATCGTCGGCCCGCCGTCGTCGGCGATTTCGACACGCAGGCCGCCTGAGCCCTCGGTCAGCCTGACCGAGACGGTTCCGCCATCGCCGGAGGCGGTGTGGACGACGGCGTTGGTCACCGCCTCGCTGGTCAGCAGGACCGCCGTGTCAGCGTGCGGATGCTCCCGCAGGACGCGGGCGACGAACCAGCGCGCCGTGGCGACCTCTTCGGGACGGCCCTGAATGGTGATCGCTCCCAGCATGCCGGGGGCCATCACGCGGCCGCCTTGGCGATCAGGTGGGCGGCCGCGATGACGGGCTCGGCTCCTGCCCTGCCCGTGCGGCCCCAGAGGAAGTCCCACGCGCCATCGTCCCGCGGCCCCGCCGCGATACCGAGCTTGGTTCCATCCCGTCTCGGCAGGTACAGGACCGGCTCTCCATGGCTCGGTACGACGATCAGCGACGTGCGTCTCAGCGCGGCGAGGTGCCAGGCGAGTGCGGTCAGCAGCCGATAACGCGTCGCGTCAGCCGTCATCGCGCATCCTCCGGCCCTTTCGTTCCCTCACGTAGAGAGATCGAATAATGACACACTGTTACAGAGCACTCCAATGGATAGCACCACCGTGCAGCCCTGCACAACGGAGACCGTCAAAGGATCATGACCGGAGGAACAATTCATGCCCGCAGGTCACAGCCCGAGCATTCGGGGCCGCCAACTCATCGCCGAATTGAAGCGCCTCCGCGAAGCCGCACAGCTCACTCAGGAGCAGGTGGCCGAACGCCTGGACTGGCATCAGACGAAGGTCTTCCGCATCGAGACCGGGCGCACGACCCCGCACCCGAACGACGTCCGCCTGATGGTCGAGCTGTACGGCGTCACCGAACCCGGCCGACGGGACGGCCTCGTGCAACTCGCCAAGGACGCCCGCAAGCGGGGATGGTGGTACGCCTACCGAGACGTCGTCCCTCACCAGTACGAGATCTACATTGGCCTCGAATCAGAGGCCACGTCCGTACGCAACTTCGACCTCGCGTCCGTGCCAGGGCTGCTGCAAACGGCCGACTATGCCCACGCCCTGATCCAGGGCGGACCTCAAGATCTCGACGATGAGGAGATCTCTCGTCGCGTCGAAGTACGAATGATCCGACAGAAGATCCTGGACAAGGCGGATCGACCCCAACTCTGGGTGGTGATCGACGAGTCCGTCATCCAACGGTCCGTAGGCGGATCCGAGGTCATGCGTGCCCAACTGCACCACCTACTGGACGTCTCCGAACACCCGAAGACCTCGGTCCAAGTGATCCCCTACCGCCGGGGCGCCCATCCCGGGATGGTCGGGTCGTTCAGCATCCTGGGCTTCCACCAGCACACGGACTTGGATGTGGTGAACGTGGAGACGATCGGCGGGAATTTCTACGTCGCCGATCCCATGGAGGTCCTCCCGTACGCCAACTCCTTCGATCACCTCATGGCCGAGGCCGAGAACACCGATCGCAGCCGGATTATGATCGAATCAGCACTTAAGAACCTGACCTGACGGTGGAGGGAGGCGCGAGATGACCCCCGACCTGTCTCGCGCGGAGTGGCGCACGAGCTCTCACACCTACCAGAACGGCAACTGCGTAGAAGTAGCGGATCTTCACTGCGATCCCACGATCGACGCGTAGCAGCGGGCGACGAAGTCTGATCCCTGGCGATCGCAGCCGATAGAACGCAGCGATCGCCAGAGGGTCGTGCCTGCGGGCAGGCCGTCCGTCCACAGAACCACCTTCGGGGCTCGTGGACGGCTCGCGAGGCCGCCAACGTAGTGGGCATGCCGAAACGTCGTCCGCCTATGGATCCCGACCTCGTCCTGCTCATCCGGGCGCAGGCCGGGGTGGTGGCGCGGTGGCAGCTCCGCGAGCACGGGACGCCGGATAGCGCGGTGCGCACCCTCATCCAGGCCCGCCGGTGGGCGGTCCGGTATCCAGGGGTGTGCGCGACGGTCAACGGCGACCTCGCGCGGGCGGCCGAGCTGTGGGCGGCGGTCCTGGCGTGCAGCCGCAGGCCGCGTCTCGAACCCGGGGTGCGGCACTCCCCCGATGCCGTCCTCAGCCATGAGACCGCCGCCGAGCTGTACGGTCTGGCCGATCGGCCCTCCGCGGTCATCCATGTGACGGTTCCGGACGGGCGGCGTCGTCCGGTGGCGGCGCCGGGGATTCGCGTGCACTTCTCGGCGCATCTCGCCGACCGGCGGCATCCCGCCCAATCGCCGCCGCGCACGCGCGTCGAGGACACCGTTCTGGACCTCACTCAGACCGCTCCGGACCTCGATACGGCCATCGACTGGCTGAGCCGGGCCTGCGGCAGCCGGCTCACCACGCCAGAGCGGCTGGCGGCGGCGTTACGGGCGCGGAGGAAGGTCCGGCACCGGCGCGAGCTCCAGTACGCCCTGGAGGACGCCGACGACGGCGCGCACAACCTGTTCGAGCTTCGGTACTACCGAGAGGTCGAGCGCGCGCATGGACTGCCCGCGGGCAGCCGACAGATCAGGCGGAGCCTCGGGGAAGGAACGATCTACGACGACGTCGACTACGGCGGGCACGCGACGGTCGTCCACCTGGACGGTCGGATTCACCGGCACGAGACGAGGTTCCGGGACATGAGCCGGGACAACGCGGCCGTCGTCGAGGGTCGTGATCCGCTGCGCTACGGATGGCGCGACGTCACCGAGCGCCCGTGCCACGTCGCCGCCCAGGTCGCCCTCGTCCTGCGCAGGAACGGCTGGGCCGGCTGGCCCCGCCCCTGCCCTCGCCCCGGCTGTCTCCTCCGCCACATCGCAGAGATCGCATGACCCGAGATCGGGATGCCGGCGTGCCCGGCACGTCGCTGATCCCTGGCGTCCGGTGACGCTAGAGCGCTGCGATCGCCAGGGATCTACGTGTGTCCGGGCGCCACCAGGAAAACCGGGTGCTTTCCGGATCTGCGTTGCGGAAAATGGCGGGTCGTGAGTGATGCGATGGTCGAAGCGTTCCTGCGGGACGGGCTCGTGAAGGTCGAGCAGGCGGTTCCGGAGGGTACGGCGCGGGCGTGTGCGGAGCTGCTCTGGGCGGAGACGGGCTATGCCCCGGATGACCCCGCGACCTGGGCCGAGCCGGTGTACCGGGTCGGGGGCATGGCCGCCGAGCCGTTCGCCGAGGCGGCGAACACGCCTGCCCTGCACGACGCGTTCGACCGACTCGTCGGCCCGGGGCGCTGGGTGCCGCGCCGGTCGCTGGGGACGTTCCCGCTGCGGTTCCCGCACGAGGACGAGCCGGACGACGCCGGGTGGCACATCGAGTCGAGCTACTCGCTGGACGGGGTCACCTGGAATCACGTGAACGTGCGGTCGAAGGACCGCGCGCTGCTCATGCGTTCCTGTTCAGCGAGGTCGGGGAACAGGATGCGCCCACCCGCGTCCGCGTCGGCTCGCACCTGGACGTCCCGCCGATCCTTGAGCCGTACGGCGAGGAGGGCGTGTCCATGTTCGCGGTCGCGGCCGAGGTCGAGGCGGCGTCCGCGCACCGGCCCCTCGCGTACGCGACGGGGCGGCCCGGCGACGTCTACCTGTGCCACCCGTTCCTCGTCCACGCCGCCCAGCCGCATCACGGGAAACGGCCCCGCTTCATGGCGCAGCCGCCGCTGCACCCGGCCGTACCCAATGAGCTGGAGCGCGCCGACGGCGCGTACTCCCCCGTCGAGACCGCCATCCGCGAAGGTCTGCGCCGGCACTGACCCGCGAACGGCCCCGGCCGCTGGGAGGTCGTGCGCCTGAACGCCCCGGATCGGCGCTGCCACCGCGGGTCGTGTTGAGGCGATGCGCGACCGCCTCGACCTCGACGCGCACCTCGGCGGGTACGAGGCCGCCGCCCCCCACCGACGCCGGCCGTCCGCCCGCCCGGCGAGCGCTGCCGGTGCTCACGGGACAGACGAGACCGCCGGTGCTGACGAGGCCGGTGCGGTGGAGGCCGATGCCGACGGGACCGCTGGGGCCTGAAGCGGAGCCGGGACCGGGCGTGATGATCCGTTGCCGAGTCGGATCTGCTGTCCATCGACCACACCTTCGGCCGTCCGCTGCTCGGGCTGACCCCGGACGACACGGTCGCCTGCTCAGGGCGGGCAGCGCGCCGGCGATCGCAGACGGGACGGTGGTGCCGACGGGACGTTGGCGGCCGACGGGACGGTGGGTGCCGACGGGAAGCGCCGCTGAACCGGCTGGTGCCTGCGGACAGCCGTTGAACCGGCTGGTGCCTGCGGGACGGCCGGTGGCTTCGCTCCGCGGCCGTACGGGCCGCCCCTGGCCGGCGTGTTCTGCCGGCCGGCGCAGGTCACTCCTCGACGCGGAGGACGATCAGGGCGGTGTCGTCGTGGGAGGGTTCCGGGGAGAAGCCGCGGACGGCGCGCATGACCTTGGCCGCGACCGCGCCGGCGTTCAGGTCGACGCAGCTCGCGAGGATGCGTTCGAGGCCGCCGTCGTCGCCCAGCAACCGGTCGCCGTTGCGTCGCTCGGTCACGCCGTCGGTGAAGCCGAGCAGGACGTGCCCGGGTTTGAGGATCGTGGTCTTCACCTCGAACGTCGCCTCGGGGAAGACGCCGAGCATCAGGTCGGAGTGGTCCTCGCCCTTGACGATGCCGCTCGGGTTCAGGAACAGCGGCGGCGGGTGGCCGGCCGTGGCGTACGTCACACGGAACCGGCCGTCGCCGAGCGGCTCCAGCTCGCCGTGCAGGAGGGTGAGGAACGGGGCGCGGGTCGCCTCCTCCAGGATCAGCGCGTTGAGGCGTTCGAGCACCTCGGGGATCGAGTGCCCCTCACGGCCGAGGATCCGCAGGCCCTGCCGGGCGAGCCCGGTGACCGCGGCGGCCTCGGGGCCGGTGCCGCACACGTCGCCGATGGCGAACCGCCAGCGCGTGCCGACGTTGAAGACGTCGTAGAAGTCGCCGCCGACCTCGCTGTGCTCGCCTGCCGGGTCGTACACGACCGCGACGTCCAGGTTGGGGATCGTGGGGATGCCGGGTGGCAGGAGGCTGCGCTGGAGGGTGCGGCTCATGGCCGCCTGCTCCTCGTACAGGCGGGCGTTGTCGATGGCGAGGGCGGCCCGGCCGGCGAGATCCTCGGTGAGTTCGAGCGCGTCTCGGGTGAAGCGCGCGCCCTTCGGGCCGCCGACGACGAGCGTTCCGATGCTGCGGCCCCGCGCCAGCAGCGGGAAGACGTGGGCGACGTCACCGGTCACCCGGTGCGCGGTCGGGGGCAGGTCGCCGGACGGCGCCGGCGTGAACCCCTCCCAGGGGCCGGGCTCGGCGGGCGGCGGCGCGGGCGGCAGCAGGTCGAGCAGCGTGCGCAGGTCGGCGACCATCGTCTCGTCGGCGTGCCAGGCGTACGCGGGCAGCGCCAGGCCGGTTTCGCGGACGGTGAACACCGCGGCCCAGGTGGCCAGGCGGGGAACGATGAGCTGGGTGACCAGTGCCATCGTCATCTGCTGGTCGAGCGTGCCGGCGAGCATGCTGCTCGCCTCGGCGAGGAAGCCCAGCCAGCCCCGGCGGGCGCGTTCGAGCTCCATGAGGCGGGCGCGCTCGAGCGAGGGGGCCTGGCGGTCGGCGATCCGCTGGAGGCGTTCGACGTCGTCCTCGGTGAAGTGCCCGGCGTCGCGGGAGGCGGCGATCAGCAGCCCGATCGCCCGCCCGTCGACGGTGAACGGCGCGGTGACGAGCGAGCGGATCCCGGCGGCCTGGAGCGCCGGCAGGTTGTACGGACTGCCGCCCAGGTCCGCGTACACGCCCCGGCCGCCGACCGGCGCGCCCTCCAGGCCGATCTCCAGCGCCGCGCCCTCGGGGCGTACGCCGGCCGTCGCCCGCAGGCTCAGCTCGGCGTCGTCGTCGGCGAGCAGGACGTACACGCAGTCGGCGCCCATGGCGTCCTGCGCGGCCTGTGCCGCGCGCTGGGCGAGCTGGTCGACGGTGGGGCGGGCGGCCTGCGGCGCGGTGACGAGCTCCTCGGCGGGCATGGGGGGCGGCGTCTGCTCCGCGGCGCCGGTGCCGGGGACGGTGAACCAGACGTGCTTGCCGCCGGAGCCGTACGTCACGCCCCAGGAGGTCGCGAGCGTCTCGGGGAACAGCAGGCCACGGCCGCTCACCTGATCGCCGGGCACGGGCACGCGCCGGGCCTGATGCCGGTCGTGGACCTCCACCCTGACCTGGCCGCCGATGAGCTCGCAGACCACCACGACCTCGGTACCGGCGTGGACGATTGCGTTCGTAACGAGTTCGCTGGTGAGTAGCATGGCGTCGTCCACGTCATCGACGCCCCAGCCTCTAAGAGTCTCCCCCACGAAGCGCCGTGCGGCCGCGACAGAAGCGACCTCCGGCGGAAAGGTCGTGTACGTCTTTTGGTTGCTCTCCACGGCCACTTGGATTCGTCTCGGGGATGCAGGACGCTGCCATCGTGGCAGATGCACTGGGTGGACTGTACAGACCCCCGGCCACGACGCGTGGAAGGCTAGGAGGAATCAATGCCTCGGAGCACGTCCCATTCGCCGACCCGCGCCAGGTACGCGGAGACCGATCTACGGTCGATGCTCGACGCGTTGTGCGCGCTGCGCGACGGCGACTTCGACGTGCGGCTCGATCCTTCGCGTGACGGCATACTCGGCGAGATCGCCGGAGCCTTCAACGAGGCTCAGGAGCGCGCTTCTCATCTCACCGGCGAGCTCGTACGGGTTCAACGTGAGGTTCGCCACGAAGGACGGATCGACGAGCGGCTGAGAGCGGGCGGCGAGGGCACCTGGGCGACGGGCAACGCCGCGGCCAACGCGCTGATCGACACGCTCGTGCAGTCCACGACCGCGATGGCGCGCGTCGTCGACGCGGTGGCCGACGGCGATCTGAGCCAGCGCATCGAGCTCGACACCGGAACGCGGCCCTGGCGCGGCGAGCTGCTGCGGATGGGGTCGGGCGTCAACCGCATGGTCGAGCACCTCGACGAGTTCGCCGCGGAGGTGACGCAGCTCGCCCGGGAGGTCGGCGCGGAGGGCCGGCTCGGCGGGCAGGCGACGCCGCGCGAGATGTCCGGCCGCTGGCGGGACGTCACCGGCGCGGTCAACGCGATGGCGAGCCGGCTGACCGGTCAGGTCCGCGACATCGCCCTCGTGACGACGGCGGTGGCGCGGGGCGACCTGACCCGGAAGGTGACGGTCGAGGCGACCGGTGAGTTGCTGGAGCTGAAGGAGACCGTCAACACGATGGTCGACCAGCTCTCGTCGTTCGCCGACGAGGTCACGCGCGTGGCCCGCGAGGTGGGCACGGAGGGCCGGCTGGGCGGCCAGGCCCGCGTCAGCGGCGTCAGCGGCGTCTGGAAGGACCTCACCGACAACGTCAACTCCATGGCGGGGAACCTCACCGCCCAGGTCCGCAACATCGCCCAGGTCGCCACCTCCGTCGCCAACGGCGACCTGTCCAAGAAGATCACGGTCGACGCGCAGGGCGAGATCCTCCAGCTCAAGGACACCCTCAACACGATGGTCGACCAGCTGTCGGCCTTCGCCAACGAGGTGACCCGCGTGGCCCGCGAGGTGGGCACGGAGGGCCGGCTGGGCGGCCAGGCCCGCGTCAGCGGCGTCAGCGGCGTCTGGAAGGACCTCACCGACAACGTCAACTCCATGGCCGGCAACCTGACCAGCCAGGTCCGCAACATCGCCCAGGTCGCCACCTCCGTCGCCGGCGGGGACCTGACCAAGAAGATCACGGTCGACGCGCAGGGCGAGATCCTCCAGCTCAAGGACACCCTCAACACGATGGTCGGCCAGCTGTCCTCGTTCGCCGACGAGGTCACGCGGGTGGCGCGCGAGGTCGGTACGGAGGGCCGCCTCGGCGGGCGCGCCAAGGTCGGCGGCGTCAGCGGCGTCTGGAAGGACCTCACCGACAACGTCAACTCCATGGCGGACAACCTGACCAGCCAGGTCCGCAACATCGCCCAGGTCACCACGGCGGTCGCCAACGGCGACCTGTCCAAGAAGATCGACGTCGACGCCCAGGGCGAGATCCTGGAGCTGAAGACGACGATCAACACGATGGTCGACCAGCTCTCGTCGTTCGCCGGCGAGGTGACCCGGGTGGCGCGCGAGGTCGGCAGCGAGGGGCGGCTCGGCGGGCAGGCCGAGGTCGAGGGCGTCTCGGGCACGTGGAAGCGCCTGACCGAGAGCGTGAACGAGCTGGCGAGCAACCTGACCCGTCAGGTACGCGCGATCGCGTCCGTGGCGAGCGCGGTCGCCCGCGGCGACCTCACCGGGTCCGTCTCGGTCGAGGCCCGCGGCGAGGTCGCCGAGCTCAAGGACAACGTCAACCTCATGGTGGCGAACCTCCGCGAGACCACCCGCGCCAACCAGCAGCAGGACTGGCTGAAGACCAACCTCGCCCGGATCGCCGGACTGATGCAGGGCCACCGCGACCTGATGGAGGTCGCCCGGCTGATCATGAGCGAGGTCACGCCGCTGTCCTCCGCCCAGTACGGCGCGTTCTACCTCGCCGAGGAGGCCGATGACGGCGCGCCGGAGCTCGTGCTGAAGACGGGGTACGGCCTCAGCCAGGACAAGATCGAGAAGGTGCGGTTCCGCCTGGGCGACGGCCTCGTCGGCCAGGCCGCCATGGAGCACAAGGCGATCTTCGTGCACGACCTGCCGGCCGGTTATGTCACCGTCGGCACGGGCCTGGGGCAGGCGTCGCCGGTCAACCTGATCGTGCTGCCGATCCTGTTCGAGAGCCGCGTCCTCGGGGCGATCGAGCTGGCCTCGTTCAGCCCGTTCAGCGAGGTGCACCTGGCGTTCTTCGACCAGTTCGTGGAGACGATCGGCGTCACGATCAACACGATCACGGCGAACTCCCGTACGGAGGCGCTGCTGGGCGAGTCCCAGCGGCTCACGGCGGAGCTACAGGACCGTTCCAGCGAGCTGCAGCGCCAGCAGGAGGAGCTGCAGCGCTCCAACGCCGAGCTGGAAGAGAAGGCGGCGCTGCTGGCGAAGCAGAACCGCGCGATCGAGATGCAGAACTTCCAGATCGAGCAGGCCCGCCGCACGCTCGAGGAGCGCGCCGAACAGCTCGCCCAGTCCTCGCGGTACAAGTCCGAGTTCCTGACGAACATGTCGCACGAGCTGCGCACTCCGCTCAACAGCCTGCTCGTGCTCGCCAAGCTCCTGGCCGGCAACCCGGACAAGAACCTGACACCCAAGCAGGTCGAGCTGATCAAGACGATTCACGAGTCGGGCAGCGACCTGCTGCGCCTCATCAACGACATCCTCGACCTGTCGAAGGTCGAGGCGGGCAAGATGGAGCTGGTCCCGCAGCGGGTGTCGCTCGGCGAGCTCGTCGACTTCGTCGACGCGAACTTCCGGCCGCTGGCCGCCGACAAGGGCCTCAGCTTCGACGTGTACGCCGAGCCCGGACTGCCCGAGCACCTCTACACCGACGAGCAGCGGATCCAGCAGGTGCTGCGGAACCTGTTGTCGAACGCGGTGAAGTTCACCGCCACCGGCGAGGTGCGGCTGACCATCCGGCGGGCGAACGGGGTGGAGTTCATCGACCCGGTCCTCGCCCGCGCCCCCGAGGTCATCGGGTTCGCCGTCAGCGACACGGGCATCGGCATCGACGAGCACAACCTGCGGGCCATCTTCGAGGCGTTCCAGCAGGCCGACGGCACGACGAGCCGCCGGTACGGCGGGACCGGCCTGGGCCTGTCCATCAGCCGCGACATCGCCCAGCTGCTCGGCGGGGAGATCCACGTCGCCAGCCGCCCGGGTGAGGGCAGCACGTTCACCTTCTACCTGCCGGCCCGCTACCTCGAGAACGCCGCCGACACGGCCGCGCCCGTACGCGAGGAACGGCGCCGGCCGCTGCCGCCCCCGCCCGTCGAGGCGCCGTCGTTCGAGGTCCTCGAGCAGGACGAGGAGTACGAGTCCTCGCCCATTGACGACGAGGTGCTGTCCGGCCGCAAGATCCTCATCGTCGACGACGACGTCCGCAACATCTTCGCGTTGACCTGCGTGCTGGAGCAGTACGGCATCGAGGTCCTGTACGCCGAGAACGGCCGGGAGGGCATCGACACGCTCGACCGCAACGAGGACGTCGATCTCGTCCTCATGGACGTGATGATGCCGGAGCTGGACGGCTACGCCACGACGGAGGCCATCCGGCGGATGCCGCAGTTCGCCGACCTGCCGATCATCGCCCTGACGGCCAAGGCCATGAAGGGCGACCGGGAGAAGAGCATCGAGTCCGGTGCGTCGGACTACGTACCCAAGCCTGTCGACGCCGACCACCTTCTTGACATCATGAGGGCGTGGCTCAACCGGCCACGCACGTGATGGAGGGCTGACTGTGGCCGAGAAGGCGAACATTCTTCTGGTCGATGACCGTGAGGAGAACCTCGTAGCACTGGAGGCGATCCTCAGTTCACTGGACCAGAACATGATCCGCGCGCGTTCGGGGGAAGAGGCTCTGCGAGCCTTGCTGACGAACGACTTCGCGGTGATCCTTCTCGATATCGTCATGCCCGGGATGGACGGCTTCGAGATCGCCCGCGCGATCAAACGGCGCCGGAAGACCCGCGAAGTGCCGATCATCTTCCTGACCGCCGCGGACGCCGATCCGGACTACGCCTTCCGGGGGTACGCCGCCGGCGCCGTGGACTACATCTCCAAGCCGTTCGACCCCTGGGTGCTGCGCACGAAGGTCTCGGTCTTCGTCGAGCTGTACCGGAAGAACCAGCAGCTCCGTGAGCAGTCGGAGCTGCTGCGCACGCAGTTCGCGGCGGCGCCCTCGGAGGAGTTCACGGCCGAGCTCGGCCGGCGCGTCGCCGCGGTCGAGGAGCAGGTCGGCGCGCTCACCCAGTGGGCGGCGCAGGACGAGGAGGCCGCCAAGGCGGTCGCCACGCTCGAACAGCGCGTCGAGGAGCTGCGCACGGCGATCGACACCCTCCGTCCCCGCCCCTGAGCCGGTCGGAGCCGTCCGGGGCGGGATCTCCCCGTCCGAGACGGCACATCTTCACCGTGCAGGCGTCCCAGGGGGTCAGGCGGGCCGGTAGCGGGCTCTGATGTGGACCCGTTCCCCCTAGGGACCGAGGATGCTCAGGAACTCCACCGGCCGCGCGTCGGCGTTGCCGAACCGATGCGGGAGGTGGGTGTCGAACTCGGCGACCTCGCCGGCCGTGAGGACCAGGTCGTGGTCACCGAAGACGAGGCGTAGTCGTCCGTTGAGGACGTACAGCCAGTGGTTCCCCTCGTGCGAGCGGGGGCGGGTTCTCCCTCGGCCAGGCCCGCGGGAAGGATCTGCTCGAACGCCTGCGGCCCCGCCGGGTCAGCGGGTCAGCGGGTCAGCGGGTCAGCGGGACGACGGTCATGCCGTTGTGAGTGAACGGCTGAGGGTACACCCGGGTGGCGCCGGCGACCGGCGCCCCGACGAGTTCGTCGAGCGGCACCCGGTACGCCTTGGTCAGTGGCAACAGCAGCTCCAGGCCCGGCGCCGCGGTCGACCTCTCCCGGACCGCCCTGGAACGCGCCGCCACCGCAGCCACGGACGTCACCGGCCGTGTGGCATCGGCTTGCGCCGACGTGACCGCCATGCCCCCTCCAGCCGGCGCATTCGACCGGGTGTCCGCCCAGTACTTCCCGCTTCGCCACCAGCCGGACCACCCGGCGCCGCACGGCCTGCTGGAGGCCGTGGCACCCGGCGGGAGGCTGCTCTTCGCCGGCCATGACCTCTGAACGCAGGAAAGCCCGCCAGAGCAATTCTGGCGGGCTTTCCTGATCTATGTAAGTGTCCGGCGGCGTCCTACTCTCCCACACCGTCTCCAGTGCAGTACCATCGGCGCTGAAGGGCTTAACTACCGGGTTCGGAATGGGACCGGGTGTTTCCCCTTCGCCATAACCACCGAAACGATCAAATGAGACCGGTCTCGGGGTCGTGTTCCCGGCCGTGTCCCGGGAACCGCATAGTGAACGCGAACAACAAGAGTGTGTGTCAA